>JAFNZX010000159.1 GCA_017382615.1 Clostridia bacterium
CGACGGCACCTACCTTGGCAAGACCGTCATCATTGCCACGGGTGCTTCCCCGCGTCCCTTGGGGCTTGAGAGCGAGCAGAATCTGATCGGCAGAGGCGTACATTACTGTGCACATTGCGACGGCAGATTTTACAAGGGCAAGACCGTCATGGTCGTGGGTGGCGGCAACAGCGCCGCATCCGATGCGCTCTACCTCTCGGGACTTGCAGAGAAGGTCATCGTCGTGCACCGCAGAGATACGCTTCGCGCCACCAAGATCTATCACGCGCCCTTGATGCGTGCCGAAAACGTGGAGTTCTGCTGGAACACCACCGTCACCGCCTTGCACGCGGACAAGCGCATTGATTCCGTGACACTGACAGATCTGACAAACGGGCAGGAGCGCGAGGTCAAAATCGACGGCTTGTTTGTCAGTATTGGCAGACAGCCCGCCACCGAGCTGTTTGCAGGGCAGCTTGCGCTTGACGCGCACGGCTATATCATAGCGGACGAGAGCACCAAGACAGGGCTCGAAGGCGTATTTGCCGCAGGCGACGTGCGCACAAAGGAGCTGCGCCAGGTCGTTACCGCAGCAGCAGACGGCGCGGTTGCCGCGCACATGGCGGAAACCTATCTTGCTATGCTGGAATAAAATGATACGCGCGGAAGGGTCATGTCCCTTCCGCGCTCGTTTTTGATCTTGACAACAGATAAAATCTGTGTTACAATTATGGAAAATAAACGTCTGCCACCGGGTAGATGAATGCGCATATATATGCATGCATTCGCCGCGTATCGTTAGGTCTTAGAAGATACGCTGCGGGTGCTTATTTTTTTGGAGGCTCTTTATGCGAAAACTGATCCAATATTTCTACGTGGGCGAATGGCTCTTGTGGTCGGGCTCATGCCTTGCTATTCTCGTTTGCTTTTTTCTGTTTGACGGCTCGGACGTGCTGACGCTGATTGCCTCTCTTGTGGGCGTGAGTTCGCTGATCCTTTGCGCCAAGGGCAATCCCGCAGGGCAGGTGCTCATGCTTCTCTTTTCCCTCTTATACGGCTACATTTCCCTGACCTTTGCCTACTACGGCGAGATGATCACCTACCTTGGCATGACAGCTCCCATGGCACTCTTTTCGCTGATCTCCTGGCTGCGCCACCCCTACAAGGGGCAAAAAAGCCAAGTGCAGGTTGCCGCCATGCGTCCGCGCGATTGGCTGCTTGCCCTTTTTCTGACGCTTGGCGTGACCGTTGCCTTTTATTTCATTCTGCGAGCCCTTGACACCGCCAACCTCATCCCAAGCACGGTCTCGGTCACAACCAGCTTTCTTGCCGCCTATCTGACCTGGCGCCGCAGCCCGTATTTCGCCTTGATCTACGCCGCCAACGACGCAGTTCTCTTGGTGCTGTGGACGCTCGCCTCGTTCTCGGATCATTCCTATATCTCTGTAGTCGTATGCTTTGCCGCCTTTCTTGTCAACGACCTCTACGGCTTTATCTCATGGAAAAGAATGCAAAAAAGGCAGCGCGATGGAGAAATATAGTTGCCGCAGGCGCTGGCGATCACATATTTCGGCTATGCCGAAATATGTGATCGCCAGCGCCTGCAACAACTATTCATAAAAGACCTCAAGGACCGCATCCACGTGATACGGTCCTTGATTTATATCAATTCTACTGCTATTTCCGCAGCCCCATAGGGCTCCCTCTTTCCTTGGATCGCCCTATCAATCGCGTCCGCGAACCTCGCGTCCGTCGGGATAGGTGATGCAGAACTCGCCCGAATCAAAATCGGCGTAAACGGTTGTGCCATCGGAATAGGTGGTGCGACGCTTGCGCGTGCTCTCATCCAGAATTTCGTGGCTGACCAGCTCGCACAGCGCGGTTTTTGCGTGCAGCTCAAGCCCGATCTTGGCGTATGCGATATCCTCGGCATCAAAATCCGTGCCCACGTAGACTGTGCCGCCGCACAAAAGCCCCCAGAGGAAGGGAGAATCGGTGCAGGCAATGCCCCACGCACCGCGACAGTGGATACCGTCCCACGGCACGACCAAGCAATCGTGGTAGACCAGCGCAAGCAGCGGGATCGGCACGCCCACGTTGACCTTATCGGGCGCATCAAAGCTGGAGCAATGGAAGGGCGTGTGGTGGCAAAGCGCAAGCGAATCCACCACGCAGTCGCAGCCTTCCTCGGAGGAAGGAATAATGCCGCGCGAGGACAGCATGTCAAAGCAATGGCGTCTGTTCTGCGCACAGCCCTCTCTTGTGACGCGGTGCGCGGGGTTGAAGCACTCGTCCAGCTCCACCACCGAGAACACGTCCAAGTACGAGCCGTCGGGCTTCAGCCCCAGACGCTCAAATTCATCATAATTGCGGCGCACGTAATCGGGGGCAAGCGCCGAGCACAAAAACGTATGCGCACCGCCGTACCAGTAGTCGCTCAAGAAGTGGCTGCCGTCAAAATACTCTACCGCATTATCAATATCAAATCCGGGAGAATCGTAATAGTAATCGCGGTACTGATCGTGAATCCCGTACAGATACCCCAACTCATGGCAGGTCTCGCGCAGGCCGCGCAAACCCTCCTCACCACCTGCTGCCTCGTGAATGGGGAACGGATCGGGATGCAGGTTGTCATAGCCGTGGTATCCCCAGCCGTCCAGGTGCAGATACGCCTTCTCCAGCCCGTTTTCCTTGAGCTTGCGCAGCTTGTCTGCCGTTGTGGCAAAGGGAATGCACCAATCGTTATTCTCGGGGTGCTCGGGATCGTAATAATGCGTGCCCTCCTTGATATGTACGGCAGCGACCGTGTGCACCACGGGCGAGCCGATCAGATATTCGACTTTTGGGTTGCGCGCGATCTTTTCGCGCAGCGAAACAAGATGTCCGCGCTCGGCTCTGTACGCGCGATAGATCTTGGCAATGGTGTTGAAATCCCCCTCGGGGAAGAATGCAAACACCATTTCACGCATATAGGACATTGTGCCCAGCGAGGGAATGAAATAAGGCTGCACCTCCTCGCCCGCAAGCGCATAACGCGCATCGTAGGGCGTGGCAAAAATAGCAGCATAGCCGCAGCCGTCCTGCACCTGACCGTACAGCGGCATATAGCCGTCACGCTCAAAAATATAGCCGTTTATAATCTGAATGGGGTGTCCCGCCGGCACCAAGGTTCCCTGCATACGCGGCAGCACGGTATAGCCATGTCCCTCGGCTGCTTCAAATTTCATACGGGGCGGAAACTCCAGCGCGGCAATATTGCCCGGTGCGTCACCCGTAACGGCAGCCTGCACGCGCAGCTGATCGGTATTCTGATCGATACCCACGAAGGTATCCACCGTAAAGGGATACGCATTTCCCTTTTCGTCACAGAGATTTGTGTACGTTGCCTGCACGCCCTCTATTCTGCCGCGCTTGCAGGCACGACTTTGGCACTCACCCGAGGAAAACGGCAGATAGGCACCGTCGCCAAGGCGCAGCTTGCCGCCATCTGCCCAGCTCCACACAACGTCGCTGCCCGATACGTGCACCTGCAGTGTGACCGCCTCGGGATCATATACCAGCGTTATTTTTTTGGATTCAACCGAATATTGCATACGTAACCTCCCTCACGTTTCAAAAATAATATCAGAAAACGGCAACCGCCCCCGAATTTACTCGGATTGCAGTGCCGCTTCTGTCATAAATGGAGTGTTTTTACCGTGCCCCGGACAAAGGACACCACAACATTTTTATTATAGCACAACTTTTCCGATTTGTAAAGAGGTTTTTGACATTTATTACAACTTTCTGCGCTTTTAACAAAATTTTATTGTAAACTTTGTGTACTCCGCATATTGCAAAATCGCAAAAAGTATGATACAATATAGTCACAGGAAAGGAAGGTACACGCCGATGAACAAATAAGTACCGACGACGTAGCAAAGGCACCGTGAGAAAAAGGTCCGGACAAACAAGAGGTCAAAGATACCGATAGATCTCGACCAACGTGCACGAAGGTCGAAAAAAACAAGTCCTTTGCAACGAAGTCACTTCACCCCTCGCCCTTTGGAGCATTCAGCTTTACAGCTAAATAATGGTGTTCTCCTTTGAGAATTAGAAGTAATGTGAATTTAGTAATCGTGAAGGAACGGCAACAAAGAGGCAGACTAAGAAAGAGAGGATAAAGAAAGATGTTAGATACCAAGAACGACGAGAAGTGACCCTTGATTTCGGATTTACGCCCCGAGGTCAAGGGTCACTTCTCATTTTACGGATATATATCAAATATGTGCTGCCGTTATCGCATTTTGGTAACGGTCTTTTTTTATCCGCTCTTGACACAGCGTCAATCTTGCGCTATAATTATTATGAACAAGTTCACAAAAAGGAGGCGCACGCATGAAACAGAGAAAAAACCTATGGATAGGCTTGATTTGTATCGCTTTCGCGATACTTTTGCCGCTTGGCGGCTGCGCTCTTTTCGTTTGTGACTACTACCCTGCCGACCAAGCAGCCATTGCGGCAATGGTGCAAAGCGACGGTGTCCCCGTCCGGGCACTTGACGGCGGCAATATCGCATACGGCAGCACCGACGCGCAGCACGCCCTGATCTTTTACCCCGGCGGCAAGGTGGAGCACACAGCCTACGAGCCACTTTTGCGCGCGCTTGCCGCACGCGGCATTCTCTGTATCTTAGTCAAAATGCCTCTGCGGCTGGCGTTTATGGACGTAAACGCTGCGGACGGCATCAAGCAGCAATTCCCCGCCGTGACGCATTGGTATATAGGCGGTCACTCGCTGGGCGGCAGCATTGCAGCAACCTACCTTGCCAAGCACGTAAGCGACTTTGACGGCTTGATCCTGCTTGCCTCGTACGCCATGGATGACCTTTCGGGGCAAGACCTGCGCGCACTCTCGCTGGTGGGCAGCGAGGACGGCGTGCTCAACCGCGAAAACTACACTGAGTGCCGCTCCAATTTGCCTGCAGACACAGTTGAAATGGAGATAGCAGGCGGCAACCACGCATATTTCGGTGCATACGGTGCGCAAAAGGGTGACGGCGAAGCCACCTTGACCGTGCAAGAGCAGATTACCTTCAGCGCAGACAGTATAGCCGATTTTATGAAAGGAGAATAAGGATGCCCAAGATCATTGAAAACGTGCGCGAGCAGCTGCTTGCCGAGGCGCGCAGACAAATCGCGCAGCGCGGCTACGCACAGACCACCGTGCGCTCGGTGGCAGGCGCGTGCTCGCTGGGAGTGGGCACGGTCTATAACTACTTTGCCTCAAAGGACGTGCTGATCGCCTCCTTCTTGTTTGAGGACTGGAAGCAGCATCTTGACACCATTGCTGCCCTGCCCAAGGATCAGCCAAAGGTGCTTTTGGGCGGCATTTACAGGGCCCTTGGCGAATTTGCAGCGCAAAACCGAGCGTTGTTTTCGGACGCGGATGCCGCAAGATCGGCAGCCATCGGCTCTTCTGCTCGCCATCGCATGCTGCGCGGGCAAATCTCCGCCTTCATCCTGCCGCTTTGCGAGCTGCGCGGCGCACAAGACCCTGCCTTTACGTCCGAATTTATTGCCGAAGCCCTGCTTTGCTGGTCAATGGAGGACGCGGACTTTGACAAGATATATCCCTTACTTGAAAAACTATTATAATAACATATACTTAAAAGAGAACGACAACTATGAAAGTAGTACTTGCGGGCGCGTTCGGTCATCTGGGCGCTCAAATTCTTAAATGCCTGTGCGCACAGGGTCACGAGGTCGTAGCGGCAGACGCCCGCTCCGCCGCCTACGTGGACGGTCTGCTAACCAATGGCGGCCCCCCACCAACGCTTTCAAAAAGACGCTGGGCGCGGACGCTACCGCCAAGCTGTTCAGAGAAGTTCTGTTTGGAACGGGAAGAGCATAAAAAGATACATAAGAGCCGATTTTGAAAGGTCGGCTCTTTTTCTGTTCCTGCTGAAATCCGAATGCCGTGCCCCACGCCGCACTTGCCGTTTTGTGCACGCTTTTCTCTTGACACCTCCCGACCCGATATGGTATAATGCCCTTATCGTACAAAAGGGAGGCTGCCCATGAATACGCCAACAA
>JAFNZX010000160.1 GCA_017382615.1 Clostridia bacterium
AGGCGGACTCACCTGCCTCTATACGCACGTCGATCTCGCAAAGCGCACGGGATAGCCGCGCAAAGCCCGTATCTGTATCGGCAGGCGAGGTCATGGCAATGACGTAATCGCTCGCAGCCATTTCAATTTCAATTTTATACGCATTTCGCAGCATCTTAGCCAGCGCGTGGCCGCTCAGGCTTGTGCCGCGCGTGCCGATGACCAGCTTTGAGGGATCGTAAGAAAATACGCTCCCGGGCAGATCCGCTCTGAAAAGCAGGCGCAAATGCGTAAGGTGCGACACGCGCTTTTCAAAATCAGCCAAGCGGTGCAACCAATCTGCCGCAAGTGCACCTCCCTGCTCCTCGATCAAGCGGATGCAGCGCGCAGCCTGCTCCATAAGAATATAGGAAGGGCTGGAGGTTTCAAACACGGCAAGCTGGGATGCAAACGCCCCCGGATCGGGGCAGCCCTTGCCAACCAAAGCAAGCGCGGTCTGCGTCGGTGCGGGTAAGGTCTTGTGCAAGGAGCAAATAACGATATCCGCGCCAAGCGTAATCGGGTGCGCGGGAAAATCTCCTATACCAAGATGCGCACCGTGTGCCGCATCCACCAAAAGAAGTGCGCCGCGTGCGTGTACTACGCGTGCAATGCCCGCAATATCGCTGATCACACCCTCATAGGTGGGGCTGGTGATCACGACCAGCCTTGCGTCGGGCGTATCGGCAAGCGCACGGTCCACCTCGGCAGGCGTGATGCTTGCGCAAATGCCGTTCTCGGTTTTGGGATAAATATAAGTAGGACGCAAACGGCAAAGCTCTATGCCGTTATACACCGATTTGTGCGAATTTCTTGCCACCACAATGCCGCGATCATGCCCGGCATAGGCACGAATAGCGGCTAAAATACCGCAGGTCGAGCCGTTGACCAGAATGTGTGCGCCTGCAGCACCCCATACGCGTGCCGCACGTTGGCATTCCTCTAAGATCACACCGCTCATGTCGTGCAGATTATCGCTGCCTGCGATCTCGGTGATATCGCGATCATAGGGAAAGCCGTCACCAATCAGCGCGGTGTTTCGCTTATGTCCCGGCATATGAAAGGGATAGCGGTCAAGACCGTCCAGCATTTGGGAAATGTGATTTTTATCCACGGCTGCCTCCCTTCCCCTTGACCGATTCGTAAAATTCCAGCGAATCAAACCCGCGCCCCAAATGGTTGAGCAGGTAGGTTTGCGCTGTGCGAGAGAACTCGGTCACGTCCTCGGCATCCGATAATTCAAAGGAAAAAATGCGCTCGGGTGAGGCGTGCAGCACGTACCGCACCGCAGCCGTGACTGCAGGGGTCATGGCGCAAAGCACGCTCTTTTCATAGTCCCCGTCCGCGTCTGCGCTCACCATGGGAACGCGCACGGATTTCGATTGACGCGACAGGCATTCCGCACAAAGCAATCTGCCGTTCATCACGTCCAGATAATTAAGCCGCTCGTCAATGCTGCCGCAGCGACAGCAGGCATCCAGCTCGGGAAAATAGCCCGAAATGGCAGCCGCGCGCAATTCAAACACGCCCTTGACCAGCTCCTGCGGCTTTTTTTCACGTCCGATCAGATAAAGCGAATTGAGCAGCATGCGCAAAAGCTCCTCTGCCGGCTCGTCGCGGTCGGAAAGCTCGTTTGCCACGTCGCAAAGATACACGCCAAGGCTCATGCGCACAATGTCTGCGGAAAGCTCGTAAAACGCGCTGTGCACGCTGCCCTGCCGCAGCCAGTAAAAATCGCCCTTGCGGTACAGCTCAAAATTGCCGTAGGTAAAAAGCTGAGAGCACGCCATAGCAGGGCTTTTGAGCGATTTGCCGCCCTTGACCATGACCGATATTCTGCCATGCTCCGCGGTCAGAATTTGCAGGACCTTGTCGTGGTCGCCCGTGTTCTGCACGCGCGTGACAAGTCCGTCGGTACTCATCTGCATATGGTTGCTCTCCTTTCCATAAACAATTATACTCGTAGGGGCGCTCTGTGAACGCCCGCGGAAAAGTTCTCAACACCTGCTTTTAAAAACAGCATACCAATCGCATTGAGATGATCTTCTCCGTTCTTTTTTGAGCAAGGAGCCGCAAAAAAGAACCAAAAAACGGCGTGGGGAAATTTCGCCTCTGCGGAGGCGAGGAGGGCTTCGCGCCCTCCACCTGCGCAAACTTTTGAAAAAGTTTGATCAAAACTTTCAAATCTTATTCCGGCTTATATCCGAAATTGGAAACCGCTGCTGCGCTCTCGCGCCAGTTTTCCTTGACCTTGACCCACAGGTTGAGATAGACCTTAGTGCCAAGCAGCGCCTCCAGATCCTCGCGCGCATAAGTGCTGACTCTCTTGAGCTCCTCACCGTTCTTGCCGATGATAATGCCCTTGTGAGATGCCTTTTCGCAATAAATCGTTGCATAAATGCTGACCAAGGTGCGCGCATCCTCAAACTTGTCGATCACGACCGCGATACCGTGCGGCACTTCCTTATTTAAGGTGCGCAACAGCTTTTCGCGAATCAGCTCGGCAGCCACCTGACGCTCGGGCTGGTCGGTAGCAATGTCCTCGGGGAAATACCAGGGCGACTCGGAAAGGAAGGGCTTGCATTCGTCCAGCACCTCTTTCACGCCCTTGCCGTTCTTGGCACAGATCGGCACGACAGCCGAGAAGGAGTGCTTGTCCGCATACGCGGCAATGGTTTTTGCAATGACCTCACGGTTGTAGTTGTCAATCTTGTTGAGTGCCAGCACGCAGGGCACGCCGCTTCTCTTCAGATAGGTAATGATATCCTCCTCCACGCGGGTGATCTCCTTACCGGTATCGACCACCATGATCACGGCATCTGCCTCGTACATGGTATTGTTGGCTTCCTTGACCATGTAATCACCCAGCTCGTTCTGCGGGCGGTGGATACCGGGGGTATCGATAAATACGTACTGATCCTCGCCCACGGTATGAATGCCCGTGATGCGATTACGGGTGGTCTGGGGCTTGGAGGACACAATTGCCACCTTTTCACCCAAAATTGCGTTAAGCAGCGTGGACTTGCCTACGTTGGGTCTGCCCACGATTGCGATAAATCCTGTTTTTCTCATGTTTTAATCTCCATTGATCTGATTTTGCTGTACAAATGCGTGCACGTCGTCGCGGAACAGATCCACAGATTCACCCGTAATCAAGCTGTACACGCGAATGGTTTGCGGTGCGGTCTTAGTGCCGTAGCCGCCCACGATGACGTAAAAGGGCTCGTTTCTGATCTGCAGCGTCCAGCCCACGTATCCGTCCTTATCGTTAATGCTTTCTTCTTTGCTGAAGCTGCGAAAATCCTTCCAGCTCGCATCCGCTCCCTTGTCCGCCACGGCAAGCAGCGCACCGATCGGCATTTGTGACTCAATTGCCTCTTGCTCCTGCTTGGCATTGACCATCTCGGATATGCGCCAAACGCTCAAAGGACCGAGAAAGACCAAAAATACGGCAAGACAAACCAAAAACGTGATCAGCTTGACGTTGCGCGTAGCAAAGGTTTCGGTTTTTCCCACCGTTGCCTGCTCTTCCTTAGGCTGCTTTTTGTAAGGATTTTGTTTTTTATAGGGATTTTCTCTTTTTTCGGGCTCTTGTCCGTCCATCATCAGCTATGTACCTCCAACCCAAGCATTTTCATAATCTCGGATTGTCTTTGTCTCATATCCAAATCGTCCTGCTCGCCCCTCTCGTGGTCATATCCCAGAAGGTGCAGCATGGAGTGCACGCAAAGGAAAGCGACCTCGCGCTCGTAGGAGTGTCCGTATTCCTCAGCCTGTCCCCAAGCCTTTTCCAAGGAGATGACGATATCCCCAAGGTTATTGCGAATTTCATCCAGCACGGGCTCGTCCGCCTCCCCCTCATAGTCAAAGAGCGGGAAGGAAAGCACGTCGGTCTCGCGGTCGATCTGTCTGAATTTCTTGTTGAGCTCGCGAATCCCCATATTATCGGTAAAGGTCAGCGAAACCTCGCAGCCGTTGCAAAACTGCTCGTAATCCAAGGTTGCCTCAATGGCGCGGCGCATCAGGATCTTAAGTCCGTAGGTAATGGGCATGATATCCTGCTCGTTTTCAAAATAGATCTTCAAAAGCATCTTGCGTCTCATTTGTGTGTATCCTCTCTTTTGCTGTAATGATATTTTTTATCCTTGGTGCGGTGCTCGGCTTTTTCTCTGTCATATTTTTCATAAGCAAGAATGATCTTTTGCACCAATCTGTGACGCACCACGTCCTTTTCGGTAAAGCGGTGCAGCGCAATATCCTCAATGCCGTCCAGAATTTTGACAACCTCCGCAAGTCCGGACTTTTGTCCCGAGGGCAGGTCGGTCTGCGTCAGGTCACCCGTGACCACCATCTTGGAGCGGAAGCCCAGTCGCGTCAAAAACATTTTCATCTGCTCGGGGGTAGCGTTCTGTGCCTCGTCCAAAATGATAAAGGAATCGTCTAAGGTGCGTCCGCGCATATACGCCAGGGGCGCGACCTCAATGATGCCCTTTTCCACCTGACGCGCGTAATTCTCCGCGCCCAGCATTTCAAAAAGTGCATCGTAAAGCGGACGCAGATAAGGGTCGATCTTGCTTTGCAGATCCCCGGGCAAAAAGCCCAGCTTTTCGCCCGCTTCAATGGCAGGGCGCGTCAGAATAATACGCGAAACCTGACGATCGCGCAGCGCTTTGACCGCCATGGCAACCGCAAGGAAGGTCTTACCCGTGCCCGCAGGGCCAACGCCCAGTATGATGGTGTTTTTACGGATTGCCTCTACGTATTGCTTCTGTCCCACCGTCTTTGCCTTGATGGGCTTACCCTTGGTGGTCACGCAAATGCAATCGTCGCCAAGCTCTGCAAGCTCACGCGCCTTGCCGCTGTCCACCATGTCGATGACGTAGCGTACGCTTTGCTCACTCAGCTGGCTGTATTTGATCATATCGGCAAGATATTCGATCACCGCAGCGCCCTTGTTGACCTGCTCGCGATCCTCACCCGACACGATAATGCTGTCGCCACCGTCATCGGTCGCGCGGTTGCGGATGCTGACACCCATGGTCTGCTCCACCGCTCTGACGTTGACGTCATAGCTGCCAAAAATGGCAGCGGTATCCTCAGAGGAGGCTACCTTGATAATTCTTTGTTCCATACTCTACCCTTTTGCTTCTTTTTTGATGTCTACTTCAAATTCCTGCACCGCGGCAATGTCCGCAATGCACACCACGTCAGCGCGTAGTACCACGCTACTCTCGCCGATTTCCGTATAAATATGCTTTTCAAGCAGCTCACCGTCCGCAAGCGCAGCCTCTATCTGCTCTGTCAGCTGCCTGTGTGCCAGAGTCAGCGCTGCCTCGGGATCGCGATACGCTTTTTCAAGCGTATAAGGCAGATACCGCTCGGTGCATATTTCCAGCGGCAGATCCACCCCCGGCACGGGACTGCAGTTCTCCACAATATCTATTATATCATAAACAGTACCGCAATTTCCAGTACTTTCGAAAAGTTTTATCGGAAAAGAGAAAAAATTTAACGATTTTTTATCAAAAGCTTCCCCCGTGTACACCTTTTTTTGATACTCGTACGCCACTTCCACCCGAAACGAGTACACAGTACGCGCCATAACCTTCCCTGCCGCTCTTGTAAAGCGAAAGCCCGTGGCTGCGCTATCGTACACGCCCGCGATCAAAATCTCCCCCTTTGCCACCTGCTCCCCTGCAGAAACCAGCACGTTGCCGCGGTACAGCTCCACCGCCACCACCTCACCGCTGTGCGCGGCAACCACGTGTGCCGGCTTGAGGACGGGCTTCGGCTCGGGCAATCGCTGCTCAATGAGCTCCACGTTTGCCACGTTTCCGCGCACGTTGACGGATAGCCAAGCGATCTTGTCCGAAGACAGCATGACCCGATTTTCAAGTCTGTCTGTGTCCAGCCCCGGAATAAACGCCCCCTTGGCAAGCCCTTGCGCGCTAAGCAGCTCCTTGATCTCGCGCTCCGTCAGGGTACTGTTTCCGCTGACGCGAATATCAAAAACAAAGCACTCGGACGCCACGATCAAAGCAAGCGCGCACAACGCCCCCATCAAAAGCCCGGGACGACGCAAAAGACGCCGCAAAAGCTGCGGCAGCCCTCCACGCTTTTCTATGTAAAACGGCACGTTTGCTTGTGCCAGCAGACTGCAAAGCCTGCGTCCGTGCCCCGAACGCAAGCAAAGGCGCAAGCACGCACCGTCACTTCCGCCGTCCAGATATACGATGCCCTCACGCATACAGAGATTGAGCACCTGCTCCGCATACGCAAAATCAAAGCGCACCACGGTGTAACCGAGAATAGAATAGGCAGGATTCATGTGTGCTCCCCCTCTATAAAGGAAACCGAATCAATACAGCCCCCCACCCCGAGTGCCCCCGAGATAAACGAGGTGCACCACAGCCTCTCTCCACACACACGCAGCCGCAATTTACCGAGATCCAGCAGCATTTCCTGCTCACTGTATTTCAGTATTTTTGTGCAGCCCTGCACAAGCAGTCTGTGCTGACCGCAGATCTCGATGCGCACGCCTTGGAAAACGTCCGGCGTGATATCAAACCTGCGCTCCAGCCACTCCACCGCTCCCATGCGCTTATCTTTCTTGCGCCTTTGCATATTTTTCCTCCGCATTTTCTATATTGTATCGATATACCATTATATGAAAACACGGGAGGGGTTATGAAAAAAAGTCAACGTTACAAACGCATAGGCAGCCTGGGGGTGGGATTGTTCGGAGCGGGATGCATTCTGCTTTTGCTCTTTTATGCCGACAGCGCAGTGCTTGGCGTGCGGCAAGGGCTTTTGCTATGTCGCCGGACGGTCATTCCCGCGCTGTTCCCCTTTATGGTAGCATCCGAAATACTGGTGGGAAGCGGTGCGGCGGCTGCCATTGGAAATGCATTCGCCCGTCCTGCAAGGATCATACTTGGCGTCCCCGGTGCTGCTG
>JAFNZX010000161.1 GCA_017382615.1 Clostridia bacterium
GACTCGCGCACCTTTCCCGATTGCGTGACTTTGCGTAACGCTTTTTGGGACGCAGAGCCCGAAAATATGACGCAAGACGAGCGCGAAGCGCACCTTTTGCGCGTGCTGGTGCAGTCGTTTGATTTGACCATTGCGGGGCTGATCGAGGACGGCGCACCCGTCAGCGCAGATACGTTTTTGGCGCGAAACAGCCTGATTTTGAAACTGAAGATTGAAAAGTAAACGAAAAATAGAAAGGAATACATCATGGAAGAGATTCTGAACACCGAAAATCAAGCAAAGAAGCCCTCTCTGATCGGTGCTACCCCTCTGCAGTTAGCAGAGGCAATTGCCGAGATTTTGGACGATACCAGAGCCAAGGATATCAAGATCGTGGAGCTCAAGGACAAGACCGACATTGCGGAATATTTCGTGCTGGCAAACGGTACCTCCTCTACGCACGTCAAGGCACTTGCAGGCGAGGTCGAGTTCAAGATGGAGGAAAGAGATATCAAGGCTGAAGCCGTTGAAGGCAGAGGCAACAACGCTTGGATCGTGCTGGACTACAGTCACGTCATCGTGCACGTGTTCTCCCGCGAGGCAAGAGAATTCTACGATCTGGACAGACTGTATGGCAACTGATTTTACAGTTTACAATTAGTTAACAAATATTTTTTGAAAAACGCGAAACCAAATTCGAGTTTTTGCGTCTTTATAGGTGAACCCCCGAAAAAAACAAGGATGAGGGAAACGACAGAAGCGTTATCCGACCTGCAGATCAAAGCAAGTAAAATGTCGAGCTGTAGGGGGCGACGTCCCCGACGCCCCGAGTTCGGCAATAAGAATTCTTTGCATTTAGAAGTAAGTTATTGTAGGATGGTGCGTCGAGGACGTCGCCCCCTACGGCTCGATGCAGTAGTTATTCCGCATTCCGACAGAACAAAGGAGGACTCACTATGAAAAAATTCAAAAAAATTAACCTGTGCATAACGGCAGGCGCAATGGCATTTTTGCTGTGCGTCCTTGCCGTTATGCCTGTTTTTTCTATGGGCTTTATGGCAGTACCGGGTGCGCTTTGCTACGGCACAGCGCCGTTTTCCGAGCACAGCGTCATTGAGTTAGAGTACTTGCATGTTAACGTGGATATTCCGAATACACCCAATAACTTGTATGAAAACGAACAGGGGATGTGGGAGCATAATACCCCGATCCTCTCGGTGTATTCGCTGTACAATCCCACAGCGGAGCGCGTGACCGAGGTCATGGCGATCCCGTTCGGTATGCAGCCCGATTATTCCTATGACGAGCACAACACAAGTCCCGTACTGCCGTACGAAGGAGCGTATGAGATTTTGTTCAAGGGGGAAAGCATCACACCCGTCGTGAGGCACACGCTTTCCGAGCATTCGCTGAGAAACGATCAGTTTGAGGTCATGGACGAAAGTGCTTGGCGCAAGGTGTACCCCATGCATGACGAAAAAATGACTGATGAGCTCTATTATCCCGAGCAAAAGGTCACGGTACATACCTACGTAGTCAGCAATCCGAGTAACCTGGAGGGCGGAGACTTCTTTCTTCTTGCGGAGTTGGGGGCGGTTGACGTAGCCTCTACCCGCCTGTATACGGATAACGGTGGGGAATATCATGGAAAAATGAAGAGTTATGCATCGCAGGACGCCGCAGTCTTCCACGTATATGTGATCGGAGAGGATATTGGTGAGCTTGCATGGCAGGCGGTGACTTGGGATAGCGACAAACGCCCCATCGAAAGCGTATCGGTGTCCTTGCAAAGCAAGACCGAGTCTACGTTTGAACAGATTGCCATGGAATACTATACGCCCGATTGCGGTGCAAGCGAGGTGGATTGGTACAATGCCGTTTACGCGTTTTTTGCTACCGGTAGCACCCGGTGCGGTGTAGTGGATAAATTTGAGCCGTCCTCGCACGATATCAGAAACCATTTGCAGGGTTGGCTGCTTTACGAGATCACGCTTGATCCTTACGAGCACGCGGAGCTTAAAACACAAACGCCCGCATTTCCCGATATCATCAACAGGTGCGAGCCAAACATATTTGAGTACGGTTACGATCTTGCGGGACTTTCCCATTTTGCCAAGGTGGGACAAGTTAAGCTTACAGTCAACACCCACCTATACACCTTGGATAACAGTAGCTACTATCACACTTATCAAGTACCCGTGGGCGAGTATTCCTTGACGATTGATGATTTGACCTTTGACAAATCCGCAAAGCGATTGATTACGTTTTCAGTTTGTGAGGAGCAGAACCCCACGGATATACCAAGCATTATGGTATACGGCGGTCTTGCTTTGGTCGTGCTTGTCGGGTTGGCAGTGCTTGCGTGGTGGGGCAGCATAATTGTCGGCTTGATCGTGTTGGTATGCGTGATCATTCGTAAAATCAAGCATAGGAACGTAAAACAACGCAAAATCACCAAGTATGAGGATAGAATCGAGTAAAAGATTTCGGAAAGGAGCAAAACCGTGAAACATAAGGCTTTCAAACGTATATTTGCCGCGCTTGCATGCGTACTGCTGTGCGTCCTTGCCGTTATGCCTGTTCTCGCTGCCTTTGATCCTCCCTTGCCGTGGGAGGGAAGCGTTTCGGGCGGCGTGTTCGTGGTGGACGGGGAAAGCGAGCTTGCCGTTGAGCAGGCAGAGCTCCGATTTGATGCCTCGGACCTGCTAGAGTATTCGTATGCCGATGCGCAGGAGCTGTTGGAGTACGGTGCACGGGTGACCGCTACATATACCTTATATAATCCCACAGATCACACCGTGACAGAGCAGCTGGCAACCCCGATCAGCAGCTATCCTTATTCTTCACAGAGCATTCCCGAGGGTGTGGATGCTGAAAAATTCACGGTCGCGATCAACGGTTCGCAGATCACGCCACAGCTGCGCCACGTGTTCACCGCAGGGAAAAGCTATTATGTAAGCACCGCCAACACGCAGCGCTCCGACGTTTATATGCCGAATTTCGGGCTTGCATATCTGTCGGATACGCTGCTTTCCCGTTCTGTGTTTACCCCCGATGCACCCGTATACGTGTATACGTATCATGCCGAGGTGGACGAGGGAGAGAAGGAGAACAGCTTTTTCGCCAGTGCCGATATTCAAGCCGATCCACAAAGCTGCGCTCTGTTTGCCTCTTGGTATATGTATGATGGCGCAAGTGATGGGAACGTGGTCAGCGTTTCCAAAAACGTCTATCTCAGTGAAGATTTTTCCATATGCTCGGTGGGTAAGCCGCTTGAAACGGTCGTATGGACAACCGAGACCTATAAGGGAAAGGCGGTCAAGGCAAGCGTTTTACAGACATCCGTTAGCCAAATGACGCTGTACGAATACGTTTTGCAAGGGTACGACACACAAAGCGGTATTTCCGAGCAGGATTATTTCAACGCGTTCCTTGCGTTTACCGAAAATTATGCAAGAGACGATTCTGCTTTTGTTGAAGTGGGTGTGGAAAGTCCACTGCCCGTATACAACCTGCAACCGTGGCAGCTGTTCTCGGTTGAGCTTGAGCCGGGTGAGCGCATGCGTGTTACGGTGACAGCACCGCTTTACCCATCCTTGTACGACCGATATGATCCTCCCATTTATATTTACGCCTATGCCATGGCGCATATGGACGAGTGGAGCGCGTTTGGGCAAACGCGCGTGCAGCTGGTCACGCCGTATTATCTGCTGGATCAACAGCGCCCCATGCCAAACGACAATGCCTATACCAAGACCGAGAACGGCTACCTCTGGGAAGGGCAGGCGGAATTCCCTTATCTGGTGTTCTCCACCTGTGAGAATCAAGATCCCTCGGACGGCTCTTTCTGGATTGCGGTGATTCTTTCGATCCTGATGATCCTGTTTTTGTTTGTCGTGTTCGTGCTGCCCTGGGTCATTCTGGCATTGGTCGTCATTTTGATCGTGCTGTTGATTATCAGAAAAGTAAAAAAGAACAAAAAGATAAAGGCGGAGCAGCAGGGAAAGACGCCGCCTGCCGAACAAGACACGAATGATGCGACAGATGAGAAGGAGGATCACGATGAGCAAACCAACGCGTAAAATATGCGTGAGCATCGTGAATATATTTTGTTTCCGTTATATGCGTACTTGACAAAGATCGGAAAATGTGCTAAAATGTAGTGGTATAAAAATTTTTAAGGAAAGAAGGATACTATTATGTACAAAAAGCTTTTGGTTCTGCTTTTGTGCGGTGCTATGCTGGTTGCAATGCTGGCATCCTGCGTGAATGCAGATCAAGGTGAGGATTCCTCTGCCGGTGCAAACGAAGAAGAGTCCAATTGGGTTAGCCCCGATCTTGAATTCTCCGATGCTTACAAGGGCAAGGAGCTTGTTATTTTGAGCAACAAGGATGACGATATCGGTCCCGAGGAAAACTCCTCCGACCCGCTTGAGGATGCTGTTTACAGAAGAAACGACAAGATCGAAACGGTTTACGGCATTGAGATCAACGGTCTGCTCGTGGAGCGCTACGAAACTCTCGGTCAGGACGTCAAGACCGACGTAACCGCAGGCACGGGTGAGTACCACATCGTTTATCAGCACATGGTGGACGCAGCGACCAACTTAGCCCTTGGTAACAACCTCTATAAGCTTAACGATCTGGAGCACGTAAACTTTGATCAGCCTTGGTGGGATCAGGACTGCAAGAACGGCTTTATGATCGGTGACAGCATGCTGATGGTATGCGGTGACCTGCTGCCCAGCACCAACACCATTACCGCTGCAATCATTTTCAACAAGAACCTGTTCGACGAGTACGGTCTGGAATACCCCTACGATGATGCAAGACAGGGCACTTGGACGATTGACGACATGCTGATTCTGACTAAGGACCGCACCAAGGACCTCAACGGTGACGGTAAGGTTGCATATCAGGATGACTTCTACGGTCTTGTAGGCTGGTCGCTTGACTGTGACTTCAACTTCTTCTTCGGCGCAGGCTGCACCCTGTTCTCCTTTGATGAGGATCACCTGCCCGTATACGATGCAAACACCGACAGACTGCAGACTGTTTACGACAAGATCTATGAGCTGATCATTACCCAGCAGTCCTTCCACGTAACCGTGGACGAGTATATTGCAAATAACAGCATGTACACCCAGCCCGCAGGCGTATTTAAGTCCGGCAGAGCTTTGATGTATGCAAGCTACCTGTCCGGTGCAATTGGTCTTAAGGACATGGAGAACGATTTCGGTCTTCTGCCTCAGCCCAAGTACGATGAAAGGCAGGAGAATTACCTGAGCTTTGTAAACGGCTCTGCTTCCGTTGTCGTTGTTCCCAGGAGCGTTTCCGATGAAAACCTGGATATGGCAGGCTACATGATGGAGGTTCTTGCCTCTTCCTCTTACTACATGGTAACCGAGACCCTGTATGAAAAGGTTGCAAAGTCCAAGACCGCGCGTGACCCCGAGTCCGCTGAGATGGTTGACATCATCATCCGTAACAAGGTATTTGACTTTGGTTACACCCACTTCCACCACAAGTCGCTGGCTTGCGCGTCCATCGTGCAGACCTCGCTGAACAGCAAGAGCCCCTCTATCGTCAAGAACATCACCAAGGATGAAAAGGCGACCACGAAGGAGCTTAAGAAGATCCTGGCAGCGTACGGCTACTAATATTCGCTAAGTTACGTCATAACGGGCTGTCCGCAAGGGCAGCCCGTTCTTCAAAAAGGAGCAGTTATGGAAACTACCATTGCCATCAAGGGCTTACAAAGAGTATATAAGCTGTATCACATCACCGACCTGCATCTGACCAAGATGGGCGCGGACGAGCCGCAGCACCGTCATGATGAAGCGGCTTTGCGCGCGCGTTGCATTTTTGAAGCCGACGGTACGCCTGCCGAGCAGCGGCTGCGGGAGTTTTATGCCGATGCGCGTGCTTGGGGCGCGGATTATATGCTGATGACGGGCGATATCACCGATACGCCAAGCGCGCCCAACGTGCAAACGCTGTATAGCGCAATCGATCAGGGCGGCTTGCCGACCTTTTTCGTCATAGGCAATCACGATTGGTCGTTTTCGGACGATTATCATACTGCGGGGGCAAGAAAAGCGCATTACGGCAAATTCGCGCCCGCCTCGGACGGTGCGGTCGCGCGGCACTTTCTGGAATTTGACGACGTCATCATTGCGGGCATTGACGACGGCATGGAGTGCGTGCAGGATGCGGATCTTGCGTTTTTGCAGCAGCTTGCAAAAAAGGAAAAGCCCATTGTGCTGTGCATGCATATCCCCATCAACTGCCCTTCATTGCACGACGATACCGTGCGCGATTGGCGCAGAAATATCAATATCGGAGAGGGTGCGATCCTCAAAAACGACGCCACGCTGCGCTTTTGCGACTACGTGCGCGATCCCGCGTCGGGCATTGCTGCCGTGATTGCAGGGCATCTGCATTTTTCGCACGAGGACGAGCTTGCACCCGGGCTTGTGCAGTATATTACGGGCGGCGCGTACCTCGGCATTTCGCGCAAAATCACGCTTGCACCGGCAGAAAACTAAAAAAATATGCGTTCCGCGAAAATTTTTTCGATTTTCGCGGAACTTTTTTGCATTTTTGACGTCTATATATATGTAGGGATTGGGAACCCCTTTACAAATGAGAAAAAATGTGCTAAAATGAAATGAAAGACATAGAAAGGGAGGAATAGCGTATGAAAAGAAGATTGACATTGATATTGATCAGCCTTTTGCTGATTGGCTCGTTTGCGGCATGTGATATGGAGTTCGGCGGGCTTGTGGGCGAGCTGCTTGGCAGCGGGGAAGCACCCGAGGTCGACGTTGATAACGGGATATTGGCGCCGCCTGTGCAAGTAGAGCCCGAAACCGTATGGAACGAAGAAACCCTATTCCCCGAAACGGAAGTTTTGGAAACGTGGCCGATCGACACCGAGCCCCCGCAGACGTGGGATGAAATGACCTCGGAGATTGCGACCGGTGGTTCTGTGATTGAAGATCTGCCCGGCGACCTGTATGCGGGAGAGCGTGTGACGGTGCTGGGATACAAGCGGATTGACCTTGGCTTGCCCGAGGTGAACTATGCGGACGTGGTCACGCAGGCGACCTTGGAGCGCAATCTGATGATGTATCAGGTTTACGGGATCGAGCTTGAGCCGCTGTTTGCAGAAGATGCTGTAAAGCTTACGGATCTTGTCAAGCGAGACGTGCAGTCGGGCGAGGGTGAATTTGATATCGTCTATGCGCAAATGGCAAGAGCCGCTACGGATCTTGCCACGAACGGATATCTGGAAAATATGCATGATCTGCCTTACGTCAGCTTGTCTGCGGAATGGTGGGATCCCTTCTGTGACGAGGCGTACGGAATGGGCGGCAATTTGCCTATGGCAAGCGGCGCCGTCACGCCCGACGCGCTGCTGCAGACTTCGCTGATCGTTTACAATCCCGCGCTTACAACGGGCTTGGAAAATCTGCCTCACTTTGTACGCAAGGGACATTGGAATATTCATGCTTTGCTGGAGGCGGCGCGCTATGTAACTTCGGATCTCAACGGTGATGGCGTGATCTCTGCAGAAGTTGACAGACTTGGCTTTGCGGGCACGACCTTTGAAACCGACCAGGCGTTTGCCGCAGCGGCCAATGCCGTGATCATTGGTAAGGATGCAGACAATCTGCCCGTGTATGCCGATCAGAACGTGGAGCTAATCAACGAGGTATATGCAACGGTATATAGCTTGTGCATTGGCGAGCCTTCGCTGTACGTCAGTATGTCGGATTACATTGCGTCGCCCGATCTTGCCGAAATGCCCGCGCAGGCGTTTGCGGAGGGTAGAGTGCTGTTTTACGGCACGACGCTGCAAGGCGCGATCGAGCTGATGGGAACGGGAGCATCCATGGGAATTTTGCCGTATCCCAAGTACAGCTCGGAGGAGGCTGACTACCGCTCTCCCGTGCTTAGTACCGCGTCGGTTGTGATGGTGCCGCAGTCTGCGCGCAATCTGAAGCTGACGGGATATACGCTGGAGGCTATGGCGAGAGCGTCGTATGATTTGTACGGTGCGGCAATCGAAGAGGCGATGCTTCGCGGGCTGACGGATGCGGACAGCGCGGAAATGCTGGAGCTGATCCAGTGCACCAGAACCGTGGACTTCGGTTCGGTGTATTTCAGCCTCAATGCTTCGAACAGCACGGCGGTGAACCTCTTCCAAAATGGTTTGAGTCAAAAGCACACCGGCGTGAACTCTGCTATCAAGCAAACTGAGCGTGCGCTGATCAAAGCCTTGGATAAGCTGATCGATCAATTCAGTCACGGATAATGGGGAGATTGAACATGAAAAAGAGAATTGCAATCGCGCTGGTGTGCGTTGTCTTGCTTTGCGCACTTGCTGCATGCGATATGGAATTTGGCGGGCTTGTGGGTGAGCTGCTTGGAGAGGGTGTAGGAAACTACGTTCCCGGTGACGAGTTGCTTCCAAAGACGACTGTGGAAGAAACGTGGATAGAGGAAACGTGGACGGCTCTTGATACATTTGAGGATATCGGAGGGGGCTCTGCGAATATTCCGACCGATATCTACGCCGGGCAGCGTTTGGTTTTGCTGGGCTGCAGGGCAGACGACCTCGGCTTTGACGACCCGCAGGGAGATGCGGTGGACTATATGAGCTACGATCGCAACAAGTCTGTACAGCAGACGTACGGTATTGAGATTGAACCTTTGCTGGTGGATGCGGATGCGCTGGGAGATCTGGTGCAGAACGACGCTATGAGCGGACAGGGAGAATATGACGTGGTCATGGGTGTGATCGCCGATCCCGGTGCTGAGCTTGCGCAAAGGGGGATGCTGCTCAATCTCTATGATATGCCTTATCTGGACGTTAAGAATTCTTATTGGGATGCGGGCAATCATGAAGGCTTGGCAATCGGCAGCTTTTTGCCCATGGCAACGGGCGACGTCGTGCCGACGTCTGATCTGTACACCTCGGTGATTTTGTTTAATGCAGCGATCGCGGATGAAATAGGCGTTGATTTGTACGATTACGTGCAGACCGGTGGCTGGACGGTAATCAAAATGCACGCGATTTCGCAGATCGCGTACTGCGATCTCAACGGGGATGCCTTGAGCGACCCTGACGACGACCGCCTTGGGTTGATTACGACGCACGAATATGCAAATTCCTTTGCCGTTTCAACGGATGTGATGCTGATCGGCAAGAATGAAGCCAACGTTCCCGTTCTGAATACTCAAATGGGCGATGATGAAGTAAATCGCGTGCTGGTCGCATATGATTTTCTCTGGGAGCTGCTGTTCGATCAGGCAAGCGTGTACGGCTCTGCTGTAAGGGGTGTCAATGCTACGGATGCACAAAACGTTTTTGAGAGAGGCACCGTGCTGTTCTACGGCACCAACGTTCGTGAAATGATGCTGCTGCAAGGGGATAGCGTTCCGTATGGAATTTTGCCTTTCCCCAAGCTGGATGAGGCGCAGGAGTCGTATCAATCCTACGTAAATTGCTCCTCGACCGCAGTGATGGTGCCCGTCAGCGTCAAGGATATGAGCTTGGTGGGCTATGGGCTGGAGGCAATGGCATCTGTGTCCTATGGGATGTTTGAAGGCGCGGTTGGAATGCGTTATTGCAGGAGCGAGCAGGATGCACAAATGCTGAAGCTGGTTCTGGACAGCAAGACCTTGGATTTCGGCAGCAACTATTTCTATGCAAGCATTGGAAATACTGTGCAGTACGTGACCACTGCCTTGGATATGCAAAATGCAGATTTGGCACCTATGATCTCCAAGAATGAAAAGAGCATGAATAAGGCTTTGAAGAAGCTGCTGGATGCCTATCAGGGATGGTATTAATGCTTGAATTATGAATTGCGGTCTACCTGTTTGACAGGTAGACCCCTTTTTTATGCAGTTTATGTGACAAATATCACATTCTGTGCATTGTGCGGCAGAATTTACAATTTCTGCACACTAAGCTCTTTACAATTATACAAATATATGATATAATGAATGACCAACCAACATGATGATGACTTTTTTGATATAGATTCATTTTACAAGGAGAATATCCATGACACACAGAATATCCCTCAAAGCTGCATTTTCGCTGCTTTTGGCATTGATCTTATTGGTGGGCGCGTTTGCCGCCTGCCAACCGAATACACTGCCTGACGGTACGACTACAGAGGATGGTACACGTGATCCCGCACAATCCACACAGCCGGGTGAGGTTGTAACACAGCCGAACGAGGAGCAGACGACGGGCGACGAGATCCTGCAACCGGACGATCCCCAGTACGAGATTGCCAAGCAGTTCAAGAACGTACTTATCAGTGCGGTCTACGGCACGGGACAGAACAAGGATGCCGCCGTAGGACACGGCTTTATTCAGCTTTATAATACGGGTACAGAGAGCGCACCCCTGGCAGGTGCTGCACTGTATTACCGCGAGGATACGGGGGACGATTACAGACAGCTTGTCTTCCCCGCAGATGCGAGCATTGCCCCCGGTGGCTATTATCTGATCCGCATGCAGGCTGCGCGTGAGAAAAACGGTGAGGCTTATGACGAATCGTTCGCAGTGCTTGCCATTGAGTCCTATGACGTTGAATGGGCGATCATTCTGGATAACAAGGATATACAGCTCTCACTTGCTCCTGCAGGGCAGGATATCAGCAAGGATACGCTTGTGGAAAGCATTGACGGCACCGTGTCGTATTTCGTTGCGGCAGAGCTTGGCTATGACAGCCACTATGCCGTAGATAATATGTCCAAGAGTAAGGTTGCGGTGCGCACGGCACTGCAGCATTACAGCGGCTTCCACAAGGTCAATCTCAATGAATCCACCACCGCACAGTTGCAGAAGGTCTGCCCAAAGAGCAGTCAGGGCAAAAATACCGTAGTCGGTTCTCGCGTTAACGAGGTGCTGTTTTCGGCAGATGCAGGCGTTTACCCGCAGGGCTTTTGGCTGAAGCTGAGTGCCAAGGAGGGGTATAAGATCTATTATACCACCGATGGTTCTGATCCCACCGTTCACGGCACGGAGTATACCTCCTCCATTCCGCTTGCGGATTCCTCTGCGGTAGCCCCCGGTCCAACCATCCAAGGCGCGGCGGCGCACGGATTTGGGGCAAAAAGTAAGGAACTGCCGGGCGGCTACGTCATCAAGGCGTACGCGACAAACGGCACAGAGACCACGGACGTCTTTACAAATACCTACTTTATTTCCAAGACCTTTTATGAATACGGTGCGAGCCTGATGTCCTTGTCTATGGACAAGAGTCTGATCTACGGTAGTCAGGGCTTCTACACGCATTATAACCAAAGAGATAAGCAAGGAAATCCCATTCCCAATCAGCGTCAGACCGGTATGCTGGAGGTGTTCTCGTCCGACGGTGTGCGTCACGGCTCCTCTTACGTGGAGCTTGCCATCAGCGGTCACGGCTCGTCAGGCTGGCCGATGAAGTCTATGCGCGTGTATTACAAGAGCGCGAACAACACGGCTGTCGGTACGGACGGAGATCTCAATTACGATTTGTTTGAAGGGTATGCACGCGATGATCAAGGCCACGCCATTACCGATTTCTCGCGTCTGCTGCTCCGTAATTCGGGCAACGACTGCATGGATTCCTTTATCCGTGATGCGTATATGCAGCGCGTTTCCAGAGAGCTGGATGTGTACACCATGGCGTATGCGCCCGTGCTGCTGTTTATCAACGGTGAGTTCTGGGGCGTTTACAATGCGCGTGAGCGTTACAGCCCCGAGTACGTGGAGTCACATACGGGTGCGAATAAGGATGAAGTCGCTATCATTGAGAGCGACTACGACGCGCTGGTGCTGGACC
>JAFNZX010000162.1 GCA_017382615.1 Clostridia bacterium
CGCTTATTTATCAGCCCCATAGGGTGCTTTTTCTTATGAAAAACTATACGGGTTTACCGACCCCATGCACACGTAATGTGTTGCGCAGGTGGGGCCTTTAGAAAAGATGAGGTTATACTTGGCATCGGCATTGACGCGGGTCAGGCGCAGGACGATGCGGTTCTCACCTGCCCTGAGCTTGACGCCCTGCACGTGCACGTTTTCTGCCGTCCAGGTATCGCAGCACTTGCGCTCGGCAATCTTCTCTCCGTTGATCCACAGCGCAAACGGTGCGCTGTGACCAACCTGCACGCACACGGTCATGTCCTCGGGGCAAAGCAGCACGCGCGACAGATACGCCGTGCAAGGTCCCTTGAACCCAAACAGATCATCCATGGTAAAGGAATCCTGCTCTTGGACAAAGATTTCCTCCACGTACTTACCGTTTTCGTCGGGTGCTGCGAACAGCTCATCCTCGCAGAGATATGCCGTATCGGTATCGGGCGCGAAATTGAGGTGGAAACGGCGCACCACGTCGGTGCTGTCGCCGTCATGCTGCACGCCGCCAAACAGATGCCAATAATTCGGCACAGCCAGCAGTGCCTCGGTGGTGCACTCGGGATCAGTCTTCCAGATAGGTCCCGTCACCTTCCATGCAGCTGCGCCCGAAAGCCCGAAATCGTAGCCGTATTCCTTGCCTTCAAGCATATAGGTCACGTGCACGATATTCTTTTCATACAGCTCGCGCGCGTCGGCAGGCACAGAGAATTGCAGCGGGATCTCCAAGCTCTCCCCTGCACCGATCCGCAGCTCGCACGCACTCTGCGCACCCAAGCCCGTAATGGCAAGAGAGGTGCAGACGTCCTGTGCGGTCGAGTTGGCAACCTTCAGCACCACACGCGTAGTCTGCCCAAAGGCAATGGAGGGGCTCTCGGGATAAGTCACGGTGAACGCCAGCGGGTCACGTGCGGCAAATGCAAACGCCTTTTTGGGCGCATCCGCAAGCAGGTGCGGGGCAAAATACGCACCCAGCTCTGCGATCTCAACCGACAGATCGTACACGCTGTCGGTATGATCGGGCGAGTTGACGCCCAGCACGAACTTGACGTCTCCCAGGTCATATTCTTCCATCAGCGATTTCGCACCGCGGATGACACCGATCACCGCGCCTGCCGTTGCGCAGGTGCAGTCGGTATCAAAGCCGCAATTGAGCGCGTCCATGGAGGTCTTGATCAAGTCCATGTTTCCCCCCAGCAGTGCTGCCAGCGTAATACCGATATTCTGGAACAGATTGGTGCAATCGGGATGTCCGTACTTATGTAAAATGCGAGCGAGCACCTGCTTGACGCCCTCATACTCTCTGCACCACGCAAGCGTATCCGCGATCAGCGTGCGAATCTTGCAGTCTGCGGGGATCTCGCAAAGTGCAATCTCGATCAGCTTGCAAAGATCGCTCTCATAAAACGCAGCGGACTCCAACGCGGCAAAGAACCGCTCAGCATACACGCTCTCGCCCTCGTGGTCAAGGCAGCCGTCACGTGCGGACATATCCGCTGCCTTGCCTGGCTGTGCGGGATACAGGCACGCCCAGATCTCCGAACGAATAGGGCAGCCCATGCCTTGAATATAAAAGTCATTGCAAAAACGTCCGCTTTCGGGCGGATAAATGCCCTTTTCGTAGTTCTTGCGCATGATGGCGTACTC
>JAFNZX010000163.1 GCA_017382615.1 Clostridia bacterium
CTGTTTTTGACGAAGCAGCGGACAGTCGAGGACGCCTGTCCCTACAAAAAAACCGCTGTAGGGGCAGTGATCATTCTCGTGCCCGTTGTGCCATTCGTGCTGATATGGCTGTTTTTACTGATCTTTGATGAAAACACAAACATAAATGAAAGGAAGTGATCTAATGCAAGAGCAAAATACGATGATGACGAATGAAAACGTGACAAAACCGAAAATACGTGCGCAGAAAAAGGATATCGTGTTGTTTGCTGTCGCGTGCGCGATATTCGCAATTTCCTGGATACTGCAATTGGTAGGTGTGATCGGTTTGCCGCTATATTTTTTAGATCTTTTATCAAACTCCAACATTCCGGGTGGCGCGGCAATTGTCCACATGTTGGCCATTATGGCGCTGCCTGCCAGTCCGATTGTTGTCATGGAGGTCATGTCGATCCTTTGGGCTATCGGTTTGATTCCGACCGGTATTTTGAAGCGTCGGAAGAGTGAACTGCCTCGTCGCATGAAAAATGCCGTGGAGAAGATGTTTGACATCAATATGGTAATGATGGCGATCGGCTTGGGAGTGTTCCTTATTACCTGTGTCGTGGCGTTGATTTCCCATTGGGTGCTTCTTGTGTAAAAATACATAACGAGATAACGGGCGGTATATTTCGGCTTTGCCGAAATATATCGCCCCTATAAGGTTGGGCGGACAGTCGAGGACGCCTGTCCCTACAAAACAGACCGCTGTAGGGACAGGCGTCCTCGACTGTCCGAGAAAATAAAAAAAGAGAGTTTGTAGGGACAGGCGTCCTCGACTGTCCGCGATCCCTACGAGTGGTATGGAGTGAATATTTTCCTTGACAACATGTACTTTGATATGGTATAATAAACTGATTAAGTATTTTTTTGGAGGGCATTATGTCTGTTTCGGTTTCCCAGAATATTACACAGGTTTATACCAAGATCAAGGAAAATATCGGCAAGGTCATCGTCGGTAAGGAGGACACCATTGATATGCTGCTGGTGTCTATGCTGTGCGGCGGTCACGTGCTGCTGGAGGACGTACCCGGCACGGGTAAGACCATGCTGATCAAGTCGCTTGCTGCCAGCGTGGGCTGCGATTTCAAGCGCATTCAGTTCACCCCCGACCTTTTGCCCTCGGATATCACGGGTATCAATTTCTTTAACATGAAGAAGTCCGAGTTTGAGTTTGTGCCCGGTCCCATCTTTGCCAACATCGTGCTGGCGGATGAGATCAACCGCGCAACTCCCAAGACCCAGTCGGGTCTTTTGGAGTGTATGGAGGAGGGGCAGACCACCATTGACGGCTTGACCTATCGTTTAGCTGCTCCGTTTATGGTCATTGCAACGCAGAACCCCGTGGAAAATATGGGTACCTTCCCGCTGCCCGAGGCACAGCTGGACAGATTTTTGATGAAGGGCAAGATGGAATACCCCAATCACGTGGAGGGCGTGGATATTTTGGCGCGCTTTGATAAGGCAAGCCCCTTGGAAACGCTCTCGCCCGTGGTCACGCAGCAGGAGCTTTGTCAGGCGATTGAGGAGCTGCCGCAGGTTTACGTATGCCGCGAGCTGATGAGCTACATCACCAACATTGTGGAAAAAACCCGTAAATACCCCAAGGTCATTCTCGGCGTCAGCCCCAGAGGTGCGCTGTCCTTGATGCGTGCGGCAAAGGGCTATGCGGCAATCGCAGGCAGAAATTACGTCATTCCGGACGACGTCAAGCGTGCGGCTCACCCCGTGCTGGATCACAGAATTATGTTAGAAAACTCCATGCGCATTCATAAGGATGCCGCTTACAACGTCGTAGAGGACATTCTCGGCACGGTTACCGTTCCCACCGAGGCTATTTTTGAGGAAAGATAATGTCGCCTGAAGCATTAAAGGGAATAGCCGAGTATATTGCCAACATGGTTGAGAAGATCGCGGAGTTTACGAGGTCTCCGTGGTTTTACGTGCTTGTTACGCTTGCCGTGCTTGGCTTGCTCGTGCTGATCGTGTACCGCATTTATATCGCCCTGCGCAACAAACGTCTTGGAAATATCGAGTATTCGCGTGAATTCTCCGAGGAGGGCGTGTACGAGGGCGACGAGGTGGAGCTGATCGAAACCGTGCGCAATACCAGTGGATTTCCGCTTTTGTGGGTGGATATCGAGTCGTATTTCTATAACGAGCTGGAGCTGGAGGAGTACGAAAGAGACCCCGACGACAAAAATTCCATGCAATATCTGATCAGCCGCTTCAATCTGTGGCCGTATATGCAGATCCGCCGCAGACACAAGGTCATTTGCAAAAAAAGAGGGCATTACAATCTGCACGTGGCGTCCATTTACTCCAAGTCGGGGCCTCTTGCGCAGGATGCGCCTGCCGAGATCTACGTTTATCCCAAGGCGATCCCGCTGGATATGCAGGATTTTGCCCAGGGACGACTGCAGGGGGACTACGTCAGCCGCCGTCCGCTGTATCAGGATCCGTTTTCCTTTGCGGGCATTCGTGATTACCGCTTTGGTGACCAGATCTCGCAGATCAACTTCAAGGCGTCCGCACGCGTGCCGTTCGGCGGCGCAGCAACCTCGCCCTTCAAGGTCAATTCCAGAGAGTTTTGCGCCAGCCGCCGCATGATGATTTACATGGATTTTCACGTGCCAATGGGCATGAGTATAGACGGAGCAGAGTATAACCGTCGTGCAGAGCAGGGACTTTCCTTCTGTGCCGCGCTTGTGCGCGATGCTGCGTACGGGGGATTTCGCGTGGGCTTTAGTGCCAACTGCAAATCAGAGAACGGTGTGCAGGCGTTGCGTTTTCCGTGCGAGAGTGGTGAGGCGCATATGCTGTCTATTTTAAAGGGTATGGCGTGTATGAATCTGCGTGAGGGCGGCTCGTTTGCCTCTCTTTTGGAGAGGGCTGTGACGGAGGGAATGTCGGATACTGAGATACTGATCGTGGCATTTGCCGAAAATCCCGAGGTGCAGGCGAGAACCGATGCCTTGGAGCGTCTTGGCAACTCGGTGCAGGTCATAATATTGGAGGGTGAGGAGGTGCTCTTGGATGGCGAGTGAGGCACAAAAGAATCAACTCTATACCGAGCTGATGCATCGGTTTGGAGGCACCTCCACCTGGCGCGAATTTTTAGAGCTTGCTAAACAGTTTCACGAGCTGGAGAATTTTAAGGATGCGCCCACCTATTACGCCAAGTGCGTGCGTGCCGCTTCTGCAGGTGCATACCGCGAATACCGCGAGGAATTTTCCGCACGGCAGGAGCTGACCAGCGAGGATTATTTCGAGGCGGCAGCAGTGCTTACGCAGATCTCGGACTATATGGATGCGCGCGAGTGGGCGCGTACGTATAAGGCAAAGGCAACCGCCTTGTGCTATGCCGAGGCGATCGCGCTGTACGAGCAGTGCGAGGGACGCTGGCAGGATATGCAAAAGGCATATCTCAAAATGAACAAAATCAAGGGGTATAAGGACTCGCGCGATCTTGCCGAGCGATACGGCAAACATTATGCCGAATGCGCATACGCAGCGGCAACGGAGCTTTGGGAAAAGGCACAATCGGGCGCGGAGTACGAGGAGGCTGCCGAGATCTTTGAGCAGATCCGCGAGTATTCGGATGCCGCACAGCTTGCGCAGAAGTGCCGCAAGGCAGCATCCAAATACAAAACAAGATCTAAG
>JAFNZX010000164.1 GCA_017382615.1 Clostridia bacterium
CGAGTGTCATCCTGAGCGAAGGTTGCGTAGCAACCGAGTCGAAGTTTTGCATAGCGCAGCCTAAGCGGAGCGACGCAAAACCGCGAGCGCAACGTATGGCAGCGCGCAGCGGGATCTGCGAACGGTTTCTGACACGCCACCTGCAAAAGTTACATTTCATCGTGAGCGGTAAGAAAATCGTAAACTGTCCATCGGTAGGGTGCGACATCATGCCGCATGCGGCGACCGCACCGTCCTACATAAACAAATTTTCTCACAATGTAATAAGTTCTTTGTGCCCGCCCGGGGTGTCGAGGACGTCACCCCCTACCGACGGACAGATTGCATCCCCGTTAGCCTTTGCATCAAGAACAGTTCAAAGGCTGAGCAGACATTGATCAAATCGTCCGCAGATCCCGCTGCAATTCGCCTTTGGCGAATATTCGCGCTTTTGCTCCGTTTCGCGCTCTGCGCTACACTATGCAAAAGTTCGACTCCGTTTCATTTCACTGCTCTGCAGTGAAATTCTCCTGCGCTCAGGATGACACATAGTGGGATGCATCCTCGGGATTCGACGCTCAGAATGACACAACCGATGTGACAACAAAAATAATTTTTAACGGAATTGCTTTCCCGCAATTCCGTTTTTTTCATGTTGCTCTTTTTCATATTTACCCCTGCGATGCGCAAACTATGCGTAACAAGATTTTTTCGGAGGTTTTTATGAAAGATTTTATAGATTCCCGTGCATATTCGCGTCAAGAGCTGCTTGACATCGTTTCCCTTTCGCTGGCGATCAAACGCGCCATCAAGCAAGGCTATTATCCCCCCTTAATGAAGGACATGACGCTTGGCATGATTTTTCAGCAGTCGTCAACGCGCACGCGCGTGTCGTTTGAAACCGCAATGAGCCAGATGGGCGGGCATGCCCAGTATCTCGGCCCCGGCATGATTCAGCTGGGCGGTCACGAAACCATTGAGGACACCGGTCGCGTGCTCTCCCGCCTTGTGGACGTCGTTATGGCGCGCGTCATCACGCACGACACCGTCATCCGCCTTGCCAGGTCCTGCTCCGTGCCCGTCATCAACGGCATGTCCGATTTCAACCACCCCACCCAGGAGCTGGGCGACATCTGCACCATGGTCGAGCACCTGCCCCGCGGCAAGAAGTTGCAGGATTGCAAGGTGGTCTTTGTGGGCGACGCCACGCAGGTGTGCGCCTCTCTTGGCTTTATCTGTACCAAGCTGGGCATGCATTTCGTGCAATACGGCCCCGCTACGCACCAGCTCAACAAGGGGCACAGACAGATCATGCAGGAAAACTGCGAGGTGTCGGGCGGCTCTTTTGAGATCTCGGACAAGCGCGACTGCGTGCGCGATGCGGACTTTATCTACACCGACGTGTGGTACGGTCTTTACGAAAACGAGATGCCCAAGGAAGAGCGAGTCAAGGTGTTTGCCGACTATCAGGTCAACCGCGACCTCATGCAGCTGGGCAACCTTGGCTGCAAGTTCATGCACTGCCTGCCCGCCACGCGCGGCGAGGACGTGACCGACGAGGTTGCCGACTCTGAGGCTTCCCTTTGCTGGGATCAGGCAGAAAACCGCCTGACCGCCATGCGCGGACTGCTCGTTTATCTGACCCACAACCGCCGCAGACCCACCGAGCTGCAGCTTGCCGCTGCAAAGGAATCGCTTGACGCTGCCATGTGCCGCATTTTCTGCGAGAAATGATACGGTGGCTTTATGACGACGAAAAAATTTCGCTTGATCGACGTCATTCTGTCGGTCATTTGCGTGGTGTTCGTGGCAGAGGCGGCAGCCCCCGTGGCATCCATCGGCAACAGCCAGTATTTCTGGTGGCTGCTCATGATCGTTGCCTTCCTGCTCCCCTACGGGCTGATCTCCTGCGAGCTGGGTACGGCTTACGCAGGTGACGGCGGACTTTACGACTGGATCAAAAAAGCCTACCCAAACACCCGTTGGGCGGCGCGCGCCTCCTTTTACTACTGGGTCAACTTCCCGCTTTGGATGGCGTCCTTGGCGGTCATGTGCCCCACTCTGATCGGCACTGCGCTGGGCGTGCAGCTCGGCACGCTGCCCTCGCTTGCCCTGCAGCTGGGCTTTATTTGGGTGGTGACGCTGATCGCGCTCTACCCCGTATGCGACAGCAAGGGCATTCTCAACGCAAGTGCTGCCATCAAGATACTGCTTGCGTTGGCTCTTGGCGGACTTGGCGTGTATTACGTGGTCAACAACGGCTTTGTCAACCCCATGACCCCTGCGTCGTTTCTGCCCTCGTTTGACCTGCATTCGCTCTCCTATATCTCGGTCATCATTTTCAACTTCCTTGGCTTTGAGGTGGTGTGCACGTATGCGGACAGCATGCAGAGTCCGCGCAGGCAGATCCCCGTATCCATCATCCTTGGCGGCATCGTCATCGCGGCAATCTATCTGTTCTCGGCTTTCGGCATCGGCGCGGCAGTTCCCGTGTCCGAGATCAGCCCCGATTCGGGTCTGATTGACGCACTGATCGCCATGACGGGACGCACGGGCGGCTGGTTTATCTCACTTGCGGCAATTCTGTTCCTTGTGACGCTGTTCGGCAACATGATCTCCTGGTCTATGGGCGTCAACTCCACCGCGGCTTACGCGGCAGACAGGGGTGATATGCCCGCGCTGTTCTCGCGCCGCAGACAAAAGAACGACATGCCCGTGGGATCGGCACTTGCGTCCGGCGTAGTTGCCACCATCGTGTGTCTTGCGGGCGCGGTCATGGAGTATTTCCTGCCCGATTCCTCGCTGTTCTGGAGCTTTTTCGCGCTCAACTTAGTCATGCTGCTGCTCTCGTATCTGCCCGTCTTCCCCGCATTTCTGAAGCTGCGCAAGGCTGATCCCGACACGCCCCGTCCCTTCCGCGTGCCCGGCGGCAAATTCATCCTGCCCGTGATCGCGTTCCTGCCCTTTATCATGATCATCGCAGCCATCATTTTCACCGCCGTGCCCTTTTCGTTTGATACGGAAACACTATCTTATTACTTGCCCATCACCGTCGGCTCTTTGGTGGCGGTGCTGATTGGGGAAATTCTGATCGCGTGGCGGGATGACGACCGCACGCAAAAACAAATTCAAAGCACCCCGCGTGCAAAAGGAGGCGCATATGCCAACAAGAATTGAACACTCCACCCCACGGCAGGACGGCTACCGTATGCCTGCCGAATTTGAAAAGCAGGAGCGCATCTGGATGCTGTGGCCCGAGCGATGCGACAACTGGAGATGCGGCGCAAAGCCCGCGCAAAAGGCGTTTGCCGACGTGGCGCGCGCCATTTCCGA
>JAFNZX010000165.1 GCA_017382615.1 Clostridia bacterium
CATCCTTGGCAGCACGCGCACAGCCGAATTTGGAAAGATCCACGCCCAGCGTGCCGTACCCTTGGGCAGCCAGACGGTTTGTGTAGTAGCCTTGTCCGCAGCCGGCGTCAATTAAGGTCGCACCGGCAGGCAGATAATCGCGCACCGCCTTCTCCAAGGCAGAAGCAGCGGGAGCATAATACCCCTTTTGCAAAAAGCTTGTCCGCGCGGCAATCGCCTGCTTGGAGTCCCCTCCCGGGGCATGTCCCACGGCTAAATTGACGTACCCCTCGCGCGCAAGATCAAAGCGGTGCTTGCCGCCAAGGCAGCAAAGCGTGCCGCCCTCGACCGTCACACCGTTTTTGCACACGGGGCACCTGAGTATATCGGTAAGTGCACTCAGCATTCTTGTTCCTCTTTCTCTCTGCCCACAAGGGCAAGATATTCGTCATACGTAAGCAGCATTTTCAGCGCATCCAAAAGCGCGTTTGCCGTCATGTCCTCGGGCAGTCCGCAAGCGCGCGCAATCTCGGCTCTGCGGGCTTTACTGTCCGCGCCGCCCGAAAGCCCGTCCATAAAGAAATCGGTCTTAGAGAGCGGATTTTCGGCTCTGTGCGCTGCCGCATCGCCTTGTGCGTAAGGGGCAAACAGTGCACGCAAAAGGTCTGCGTCCATGCCCTCCACGCCAAGCAGCCCTTGCGCGCCCGGTGCGTCCTTGCGGCGTTCCTTGCCCTTGATCTGGGGCGTATATAGCTGGATCAGCCGATCCTTGGGGATGAGCGACGAGATATGCGAGCGGATGACCTTGCCGCCGCCATCGCTGTCGGTCAGCACGATGATCATGCTTTTTTGTGAGAGCTTGCGTAACAGCTGCGAAAGCTCCCGATTTTTGAAAACGCCAAATCCCGCCGTGGGAATGATCTGCGCCTCGATGATGGAGGACAGCTTGATCTTATCATACTTCCCTTCCACGATCACGGGATACGGTACAATCAGCTTTTCTTGCATAAAAGCTCCTTATAGAAAATAATTGATCAGCACCGCTGCGCCAAGCAGCATGCGATACACGCCAAACAGCGCAAAGCCGCGGCGCGAAACGAAATCGATCAGAAAACGGATAGAAATGCGCGAGGTCACGTATGCTGCCGCGCACGCAACGAGCAGCACAAGCACCGCAGGCGCAGGCATGCGCAAGCCGTTTTGCAGCATAAAGCGCACAAAGCCCAGCGCCTTGATCCCACACGCACCCAGCATGACGGGCACCGCCATGAAAAACGACAGCTCCGCAGCACTCTTGCGCGAAAGCCCCAGCAGCATACCGCCTAAGATACAAGCACCCGAGCGCGACGTACCGGGCACCAAGGAAAGCACCTGAAAGAGTCCCACGCCAAGGCATTTGCCAAAGGGCAGCTCTGCTAAGTCGCCGTCGTCCTCCGTTTTTCCCTTGCGCATGCGCTCCGCTATGATAAAAAGCACACCGTAAAGCATCAGCATCGCGGCAACGACCACGCCGTGATAGAAAAGTCCGTCCATATCCTTGCCGCAAATGCGCGTCAAGATCGCGTCAACCGCCACGCCCGCAATGCCTGCGGGAATGCAGCCCACGATCACGCGCGACCACAAACCGACGGCAGACCTTGTTGTTTCTTGCTTAAAAAGCGGCGCAAGCAGCCGCGTATGATAGGTTGTCAAAACTGCAAAAATCGCACCAAGCTGTACCGTAACCAAAAACAGCTCCCAAAACTCCGACGCAAAGAGCGGATGCACCTGTGTGCCCACCTGTAGCGTCAAAATGTCCTCAAGCAGGATCAGATGTCCTGTAGAGCTGACGGGCAACCACTCGGTAACGCCCTCAATGATCCCGTACACCAGCGATTTTAACAGTAAGACTCCCAATAGTTCTCCTTAGAGTGAATCGGGTCTGCGCTTGTCAAAGCCCTTGGGGCTGCCTGCACGCATGATATCACCCTCGCGAATTGTAAACGGCACGCGACACCAGAAAATCATGGAAGGGTGCGGTGCTGAAGGGATTGCCGTACCGTCGGGCGCGTACAGCTCGCAAACGTCAAAGCCCACGCCGATTTTACCGGGAGAGATAACCTCAGCTCCCTCGCCTACGCTGACCTTGTTGCGCTGTACGAAGCGGTACAGTCTGCCCTGCTCTGTTTCCATGTGCACGCCTGCAGCCTCTATTGCACTTGCTTCCTCTTGATTATATTCCGTTGCCGTTGCAAAATATGCTTTTTCGCGCATATATCCGCACTCACCCAGCAGCTGCGGGTTGTTCATGGGGTCGTCAAGGTAAAATCCCGTACCGTAGGTGCGGTGCGAAACGCTTTCCAGCTCGGTCAGCCATTCGGGATTGAACGCATAGCCCTCGGGATCGGCAGTATAGGCATCCATTGCCATACGGTAGGCGTTGGTGACCACGGCGGTATAGTACGCGCTCTTCATTCTGCCCTCAATCTTAAAGGAATCAATGCCGCTGTTCATCAGCTGCGGAATGCACTCGATGGTGCACATATCCTTGGAGGACATGATAAACGTGCCGTGCTCGTTCTGCTCAATCGGGATAGGCATCTCGGGTCTCTTTTCCTCCACCAGCACGTAATTCCATCTGCAGGGCTGCGAACACGTGCCGCGGTTGCCGTCACGTCCGTTGAGCGCGTTTGCCAAGAGGCATCTGCCGCTGTACGACACGCACATCGAGCCGTGCACGAATGCTTCCAGCTCCACGTCCTCGGGAAGTGCTGCGCGAATGGCAGCAATCTCGGAAAAGCTGAGCTCACGCGCCAGCACCAATCTCTTTGCGCCCATAGCCGCCCAGCCGCAAGCCGCTGCGGGGCTGATGATGCTTGCCTGGGTGGAGATATGGATCTCCATATCGGGCAATATTTCCTTAATGGTCATCAGCACGCCCATGTCGGCAACGATCATGGCGTCAATGCCAAAGTCCTTGACCTCGTATAAAAACTTGCGCAACAAGGGATACTCGTTGGTGCGCGGCATGGTGTTGACCGTCAGATACAGCTTTTTACCGCGCGCGTGGGTGTACTCCACTGCTTCCTTGAGCTCGTCGTTGGTAAAATTATCAGCCGCAGAACGCATACCAAACATCTGTCCTGCGCAATAAACGGCATCCGCACCGTACAAGAGTGCCGCCTTGAGTTTTTCAAAATTCCCCGCGGGGGATAAAAGTTCGGGCATAATCAGTTTCCTCTCTACTTATATAGACGTCAAATTTTAAAAAATGTTCCGTGTTTTTGAAATTTATTTTTGATTTTTCTCGTCTTCCTGCATTTTTTTGTATCTGCGCGCATCCAGAGCAGGACGAATGACCTGCGTATATACGATCGCACCCACCAGCACGCAGAGCGTCAGGCAGGGCCAGATGATGTAGCCTTGGGGCGTCAGGAGCAGCACCAGCACAAATGCCAGCAGCGAAATGCAGAACAGCGACACCAAAAACGCGGTAACAAGATTGCTCTTTTTCTTTTGCTGCGCACGGTATGCCTTGACCTCGTCGTTATCGTGGCTTGCGCCCGTTGCCGCCATATCCTCCAAGCGTTTGATCTCCTTGGCGTATTGCTCGTACAGCGCGTCCGCATCGCGGTAGCCGTGAATTTTTTGAAGTAAGCTCAGCGAGCGATAATACTCGTGCACCGCACAGGGCGCAGGCTCGGTCGCCTCGATATATATTTGCAGTTTTTCGTCTTCTGTGTATGCCATTTTTATTCTCCTTAAAAATTCGCACAGTTTTTTTCATTATAACATATTTTTCGCAAAATCTCAAGAGGATTTTGCAAATATCACGTCCAAAAAGACAAAAAAGGGCTGCCTTTCGGCAGCCCTTAAGGGATATTGGGATTTATTCGGGCAAAACCTCTGCGCTGGGCAGACCGGGCCACTCAAATACCTCCTCAGACTTCTCGTAGCCATAGCTGAACAAGGTATCGGGGTCGGGCGTGTCGGTGATCAGATGGCGACCGGGGGTCAAGCCCTCAAGCTCGGCAAGCACCCAAACGTAAGTACCTTCCAGATTGGAGTACACGTCCAGCTCGTACAAGTCGGAATAGTAGGCATAGCCCGCCACGCCGTCCGTGATGGTGCAGTCGTCGTAGATGGCACCGTGATCGAACACAAAATCTACGTTGTGCCAGTTGTAGGCAAGGCGATAGAAGCAGCCATCCTGTGGGATGTTGAGATACAGGCAAACGTTGGTGGAGTCGGTCATGGAGATCACGCCACCGCCCCATTCGGCAAGGTAATCGATCGCGTCCTGTATGCAGGAGAATTCCTCCCCGTCATCGGTGACGCAAACGGTATAGCCGAAATCATATCTGCCATCGTAGCAGGTGGTCATGCCGTCCATAGACGTACCGACCGCGATCAGGTTATAATAGGGGTTGTTGGGGTCATCCTCGGCAAAATCGTCGCGGCCGCCATAAGCGGGCTCCGTCTCTGCCTCTGTCAGGGATTCGGTTTCGGGCTCGGTAGTCACCTGCTCAGTGGTGATCTCTTGAGTAGTCGGCTCCTCGGTGGGTGCCTCGGTCATTTGCTCGGTAGTCGGCTCCGGGGTGGTCTGTTCCTCGGTGTTTCCTTTGTCGCACGCGGCAAACGCGAGCACCAAAAGTGCACACAGAATCAAAGAAAGGGCGCGGATCTTACTCATACATACCTCCTTACGGCATATTTTGCCTTTTTCATTATAGCATAGCATTCCCCTCTTTGTCAACAAAAAAAGCCTCTGCAAAGCGAACTTCTCATAAGGAAGTTTGCCTGATACACGGTAGGGGCGAACTGTGTTCGCCCGCGGGAGACCGCAGGTCTCCCCTACGAATAAGCAAAATTTGATATGCAGAAGACAAAGATAACCCCGACAGATTTTTTGAGGTCTGTCGGGATTATTTGTTTGATAAATTGGATTTGGTTTGTACTATATGCTATTTAACGCTGTGCCCATACGCATAGTCATACAATAGCATGACTAAAAAGATAACAAATATGATTATTATTAAACACG
>JAFNZX010000166.1 GCA_017382615.1 Clostridia bacterium
CCTCGTAGGTTTCGGCGCGGTTGGTTTCTTCGCCTTCCTGTTCGGCTTCTTCGCCGGACTCGTCAATACCAAAATCAAAATCAAACGCACTCAAATCGATCTCTTCCAATTCGCCACCGAGAATATCAAAGTCCCACGGCGACTCGTTTGTCTTGTTATCCACGATACGCAAAGCCTTGACCTGTTTCGGGGTGAGATCGTCAACGCATACGCAGGGCACCTCTTGCATATCCAATTCCAGCGCAGCCGCAAGTCGGCAATGACCTATTACGACCACGTTGTTTTTGTCAATGACGATAGGCTGTACAAAGCCATATTGACGAATTGACTCCGCCACGTTAAGTATTTGCCGCCTGTCGTGCATTTTGGTATTTCGCTTATACGGCACAAGCTCAGCCGTGCGCTTTTTGACTATATTCATGCATACCCCTCAAATAGAATTTTTCATACTACCATTTTGCACCAAAAAAATGCCCTTGTACTGCAATAATGCTTGCAGTATAAAGTTGTATTTCCGTCAAATTGCACAAAAAGAGAAGACCGCCCGAAGACGGTCTCCCTTTTACTGTGCGTTCTTCAATGCTTCAAATGTAGCCTCATATACTTGGCAAGCGGTTGCCAGCCAACTGTACGCGGTTCTCACGGGTACATGCCGCCTCATAGAGAAGCGCACCACTCGTCTGTTGATCTCTCCTTTGCGGTTGATCTCGGTCGGATCGTAAAAATAAACGTACTTGACCGCCTCCACGCATCGGCTCTTGCCCTCACTATCCAATACGGCAAGTGTAACGGCTACCGCTCTGTGTTCCAGCATTTCACTTTCGTCTGACGGCGGCTGAAATCCTCTCTCTGCGTATCGGGCGAATGCTCTTTTAGCGTTGTTTTCCATGCTCATCTCAATCAATGTCTGCCGCAGAAAACAGCACGTGAATGCAATATGCGGCAAGCAGGGCGGTGAAAACTATGGCGATTGCTATCTTGATCATCATTTTTCCCCCGTATACATCTTTTTCAACGCTTTGTATTTTTCTCGCTGCCCGATCATAGCGGTCTTGACCAATTCCATGCTCTCCAAGTCGGCGAAAATTTCTGCGGCGCAGCCTTGTCTGATCTTGTCGGTGTCAGATAGCACACGCTCCAGCTCCTCGAAAAAGCGTTTTGTTTCCGCGTCCTCGTTGGCTTCCTTTATCTGCGCCTCGCTCGGTATTACCTCGACCGATTTTTGCCGATTGATGATCGTGATCATTTCCGCAATATAAAACAGGTCGTCAAGGTTGTACTGCCGAAAAGCCTGTATCAGCTCGTCGCGGTCTATATAGTGTTTTTTCATCGTTTCCTCCTTCTCATCGCGTTTCGCTTTTCGCGCAATTTCTGATGCGGCGACTTAATGTTGTGGCGTTCTATGGCGTATTTTCTCTCGTTGTAGAGCTTTTCTCTTTCCTTGGTGTATTCGCCCCACCCATAGGGGCAATCGGCTGTGTGGCAGAAATTCGCGCCTCTGTCGGGGCAATCCTTGCCGTCTCTCCTGCAAGGTGGGTTCATATCGCCGCCTCCTCTGCGTTTTTCAATTCGTCAATCCGAAACTGTGGAAAACCACAGGTCGGGAAGCACTCCTTCATCTGCTCTTCAAGCCAAGCGTCCTGCTCCTCTTGGGTCTTCAAACGCTCCAGCCTGCGATAAAACCTTTTCCACTCGGCAACGTATGCAAGCAGTTGCTCCTCGGTAAATCCGAACACACGCGAAAGCATGCTGCAGTTGCCCTTGATCATGACCTCTTGCACTCGCTCGTGCTCCTGATCAACGAGGTTATACGCCTGCTGCGTGTAATACTTGGCAATGCGCTGCCTCTGCGATGGAGACATATCCATTACGTCTTTTGGGATGTTACATCTCATTTCACACCATGCCTTTCATACATCTGCGCAAGCTGCTCCTCGGTGATCACGTAGACCACTCTGCCGTCCGGGTACTGCGCGTGTGCCTTGATATCCTCCAGCACCTCTGCGCGTGCGTCCTTGATCAGCTGACGGTACGCAAGGTGCAGCTTGTCCACTTTCATGTTGTAGTTGCGCATCTGCTCCCTTGTGTTTCGCTCGTATTGCTCCAGCGCGACCTCAAGCTGAATGTTGAGGTCGTCTATCGCAGC
>JAFNZX010000167.1 GCA_017382615.1 Clostridia bacterium
ACCCCTATCGATTGTGATGTTGCTTTGATGAAAGTAAACAAAATGAATGCGAGATCTCTCTGTCGGTAGGGGTCGGCGCCCTCGACGATCCCGGCAGGCAGCAACAACTTTACGTATAAAATGAATTCCGCCAACGGCAAAAGCCGTTGGCGGGTGTTTTTTGGTTATGGGATTGATCAAAAGATGGGATAACCTGCTGCCTCGTGTGCCGCGCGGAGCTCGTCGCACATTGCCACAATCTCGTCGGTGGAGAGCTGGCTGCCGGTATGGGGGTCCAGCATAGCTGCCTGATATACGTGCTCCATCTTGCCGGTCACGGCTGCCTCAATGGTCAAAAGCTGCACGTTAATGTTGGTCATGTTCATTGCTGCAAGCTGAACGGGCAGACGACCTGCGTAGGTAGGATGCACGCCGGTGCGGTCAACCATGCAGGAGACCTCCACGCATGCCTCATCGGGCAGGTTGGGGATCAGACCGTTGTTGAGCACGTTGCCGCCAATGCGGTAGGGGGTATCGGTCATGATTGCCTCCATGATGTGAGAAGCATACTCGCGGGAGCGTGTGTGTGTGATCTGACCGCCTGCAAGCAGCTCCTCCTTCTGCTTTGCCCAGCCTGCAATCTGGTTGACGCAGCGTCTGGGGTACTCATCCAGCGGAATGTTGAACTTTTCAATCAGCTCAGGGCGGTTTTCCTTAATGTAGAAGTAGTTGTATTCCGCGTTGTGCTCGCTGGACTCGGTGCAGTAGTAGCCGAGCTTGTCAATGTAGTCAAAGCGCACCATATCGTCGTGCTTTTCGCTTGCGTTCTTCGCCTTAGCGCGCTCTCTGATCTCGGGGTAAAGGTCGTTGCCGTCCTTATCTTCAATTTCAAGCAGCCAAGCCATGTGGTTAATGCCGGCAATCTTTTCGCGTCTGCCCTCAAGCTTATCGTCCATGCCAAGGCGGCGGAGCAAAAGGTCGGAGCATACCTGCACGCTGTGGCAAAGACCCACGGTCTTAACGTTGGTGTATCTCTGCATGTATCCTGACAGCATTGCCATGGGGTTGGTGTAGTTGAGGAACCAGGCATTGGGGCAAACCTCTTCCATATCCGCTGCAAATTCCTTGAGCACCACAATGGTACGCAGTGCGCGGAAAATACCGCCAATACCCAAGGTATCACCAATGGTCTGGCGCAGACCGTACTTCTTGGGCACTTCAAAGTCGATAATGGTGCAAGGATCGTAAAGGCCTACCTGAATGGCGTCTACGACGAAATCTGCGCCGCGCAGCGCGTCCTTGCGGTTTTCCACGCCGAGATACTTGCTGATCTTTGCGCGGTTCTCGTTAATGTTTTCGTTGAGCTTGGTAATGAGCAGATAGGATTCCTCCAATCTGTCCGCGTCAATGTCGTAAAGTGCGATCTCTGCGTCCTGCAGACAAGGGGTCAGCATAGCGTCACCCAGCACGTTCTTTGCAAAAACGGTAGAGCCCGCGCCCATAAATGTAATTTTAGCCATAGTCGTTCTCCTTTGCTATTTTCGGATGATTTCATTATACCGAAGTTTTTGCCAAAAATCAATAGGATTGAGAGAGATTTTTATTTTTTTATGCGCAAGGGCTTTTATTGAAGGAAAAACTGTGATATAATGGTCACAGTTGCTTTTTTGGAGTGTTCATGATGATCAAATTTTTGAAAAATATAAAATGGGGTCTTTTGCCCACGGTGGTCTCGCTTGCGCTGCCCACCATGCTTGAGCAGCTCATGCACACGGCGGTGCAGTACGTGGATACCGCCATGGTGGGCTCGCTTGGCACGCAGGCGTCCGCCGCGGTAGGGTCTACCGGCACGGTAGGCTGGCTTGTCGGCAGCTCGCTGTCTGCGCTGGGTGTAGGCTTTTTGTCCTACATTGCGCGCAGCATGGGGGCGGGGGATCAGGAAAAATGCCGCCGCGCCTGCGCGCAAGCCGTGCTTGCGGTATTAGTGGCGGGGATTTTGTTCACGGTGCTCACGCTCACGCTCTCGCCCGTCGTGCCCGTGGTCATGCAGGTCGATCCCGATATCCGTGACTTGGCAGCAACGTATTTCTTTATCGTGTATACGCCCATGCTGTTCCGTGCAGCGTCCATCATTTTCGGCGGCGTTTTGCGCGGTGCGGGCGATACCAAAACGCCCATGCGCGTGGGAATATTGGTCAACGTCGTCAACGTCGTGCTCAACTTTTTGCTCATTTATCCTACAAGAACGCTTGCGCTGCCGTGGTTTGAATTTCTCATTCCCGGCGCGGGTTGGGGCGTCATCGGTGCAGGCGTGGCAAGTGCCGTTTCCTTTGCCGTGGGTGGCATTGCCATCACGGTGGCGGTGTTCAGGCATCCCGTTATTTCTCCGCGCGGACAGGGATTGCGTCCCGATAAGGAAATTTTGCGTCCCTGCTTAAGGGTTGCCATGCCGAATATGGCACAAAGATTTGCCACCTCGCTTGGTTACGTGGTGTTTGCATCCATGATCAACTCGCTTGGCGATATTTCCACCGCTGCGCACGGCTTTGCAAACACCGTCGAGAGTGCGTTCTACATCCCGGGCTTTGGTATGCAGGCGGCAGCCGCGACCTTGGCGGGCAATTGCGTAGGGGCTAAGGATAAGGGAAAATTAAAGGATTTGGGCAGACTGATGCTGGTTTGCGAGGTGCTGCTTATGATCCTTTCGGGCGGGCTTTTGTTCCTGCTTGCCGAGCCCATGATGCGCATTTTCTCATCCGATTCCGAGGTCATTTCGCTTGGCACGACCGTGCTGCGCATGGTGGCTCTGTCCGAGCCCTTTTACGGCGTGACCATTATCACCGAGGGCATGATGCAGGGCGTGGGAAATACCAAAATTCCCTTTGTTTTCAACGTCATCGGTATGTGGGGCATGCGTATTTTAGGTACGTTCCTTTGCCTTTGGCTGCTGCCCAATCCCACTTTGGTTGCTGCGTGGGCGTGCATGATCGCGCATAACCTTGCGCTGTTCTGCATGTTTACCGTGTATTACAAAAAGGGCAAGTGGAGCCCGTTGCACAGGGGAGTGCAGTGAAATCGCTACGCGAACATAAAAGGGGACGGTTCTCGCAGAGAATCGTCCCCTTTGTGGCATAGATGTCATTAAGTTAAGAAAGCGCCCACAACAGACGAGAGAATGGAACAGCCGTGTGCCAAAAAGGCGTCCCCCGGGGGAAGCTGGCGCGCAGCGACTGAAGGGGAGTGACGGACTAAACGGTTCGGTTGCCCGTTTGTGTGAAACGCTCTGAAACCTATGTATTCGCGTTCCCCTTCAGCCGCTGCGCGGCAGCTTCCCCCCGGGGGACGCCTTTTTGGCGCGTACCCGCATTGTTTGGATGCCCGCTATGAGTTTTCCTTAACTTAATGACATTGCCCTTTGTGGCGCACCCTTTTTTTGATCAAATTCCACACGCAACCGAAAATATTATTGACAAATATACAATAATATGATAAAATAAAATCAAATAGGCGTTTTTACGGAGGAAATTTGTGATCACCTATGAATCATTGAAGCATAATGAGGAGATCCGCACCTATATTCGGTGCGCGGATGATTCCTTACGTGCGCTCGGCTTTACCGAGCATAGCTTTGCACACGTTACGCGCGTGTCCGAGGTGGCTGCGGATATTTTGGAGCAGCTTGGATATGACGCGCATACGGTCGAGCTGACCAAAATTGCAGGATACCTGCACGATATCGGCAACCTTGTCAACCGCGTGGACCACTCGCAGAGCGGTGCTGTGATGGCTTTTCGAATTTTGGACCATATGGAAATGCCGCCTGCGGATATTGCCACGGTGGTGACCGCCATCGGCAATCACGATGAGGGCACCGGTGTGCCGGTCAATGCCGTTTCCGCCGCGCTGATCTTAGCGGATAAGAGTGACGTGCGTCGCACGCGCGTACGCAACGCAGATTTTGCCACCTTTGATATTCACGACCGCGTCAATTACTCGGTCACGGCATCGAAATTGGTGCTGGATACCGATGCAAAAACCGTCACGCTGACCTTGGACATAGATACCGAGGTTGCGGCAGTCATGTCGTATTTTGAAATTTTCTTGGGGCGCATGGTCATGTGCCGCAAGGCTGCGGACAAGCTTGGTTTACAGTTTAAGCTGAATATAAACGGACAAATGCTGATCTGATTGGCGATCGGTAGCCGTGTGGCTAATCGATCGGGAAAGGAATTTTCACATGCAAAACTTTCTGAACAATTTCCACGCCGTTATCACGCATGAAAGCGTTGACATCTACATGGTGCTCAAGCTGCTTTTGGGTCTTGCGCTGTTCTTGTTCGGTATGGATGTCATGGGTGAGGGTCTGAAGAAGAGCGCGGGTAACAAGCTCAAAACAATTCTTGGCAAAATGACCTCCAATAAATTCAAGGGCTTTTTGCTGGGTCTTGGTGTCACCGTTATTATTCAGTCGTCCTCTGCAACCACGGTAATGGTCGTGGGCTTTGTCAACTCTGCAACCATGACGCTTGCGCAGGCTGTGGGCGTTATCCTCGGTGCAAACGTGGGTACTGCCGTCACGGCATGGCTGACCGCTATGACCGGCATGGAAATGGCAGGCGCGGAGGGGATTACGGCAGGCTTGCAATACTTCAAGCCCGATTTCTGGATGCCCATTCTGGCAATTATCGGCATTTGCTTTACCATGATGGCAAAAAAGAACAGGTATAAGCAGCTTGGCAACATTCTTCTCGGCTTTGGTGTGCTGATGACGGGTATGGATATCATGTCCGATGCCGTGTCCGTGCTCAAGAGCATCCCCGAGTTTGGCGAAATTCTCGTCATGTTTGAAAATCCCTTCCTTGGCGTACTGGCAGGTACGGTGCTGACCGCTATCGTGCAGTCCTCCTCCGCATCCGTCGGTATTTTGCAGGCGTTGACCGCATCGGGCGCTATCTCGTTCGGTGTGGCAATTCCCATTGTCATGGGTCAGAACATCGGTACTTGCGTCACTGCAATGCTGTCCTCCATGAGCTCGTCCAAGAATGGTAAGAGAGCCGCGCTGATCCACTTGTATTTCAACATTATCTCGGTTGTTCTCGTGCTTTCGGGCTTCTATATTCTGGACGCTATCTTTGATTTCAGCCCGCTGCTGGATGCAACGACCAATATGTGGCACATTGCCATCATTCACACCGTATTCAAGATTATTGCAGTCGTGCTGCTGTTCCCGTTCACCAACCTCATCGTCAAGCTGGCAACGGTTTCCGTGCCCGAAACGTCCAAGAAAAAGGACGAGGACGGCATTCTGCTGGACGAAAGATTGTTCATCACTCCCGCAATTGCTGTAGAGCAGGCTGAGATTGCCGCGCGCAAAATGGCTGTCGTGTCCTGCGATGCGCTGGATCGCGCACTCATGCTGCTGACCAATTATGATTCCAAATCCGCAGACCTCGTGCGCAAGGCAGAGGACGACGCGGATAAAATGGAGGATAAAATCGGCTCGTACTTAGTTAAGCTGTCCGCAAAGAACAGCTCGGGCGAGGGTTCGCGTGAGATTACCAAGCTGCTCCACATCATCGGTGACCTGGAGCGTATTTCCGACCACGCGGTCAATATCGCGGAGTCTGCCGAGGAAATGAAGGATAAGGGCGTACAGTTCTCGCCCGCCGCACAAAAGGAGCTCAATACCATGATTGCCGCTGTGCGTGAGGTACTTTGGAACGCACGAGAGGGCTTTATCAACAATAATATGGATATGGCTGCCAGCGTTGAGCCTCTGGAAGAGGTCATTGACGATCTGCGCGACGATATCAAGCTCAATCACATCGTGCGTCTGCAAAATAACGAGTGCACCATGGAAATGGGCTTCATTCTCTCCGATTTGCTGACCAACTGCGAGCGCGTGGCTGACCATTGCTCCAATATCGCGGGCTGCATGCTGGAGCTTTCGCAGGATAAGGCACTTGATATGCATAAGTATTTGTTTGCTGTCAAGCACGGTAATCCGGAATTTGACCGCAGATATCAGGAATATAAAGAAAAATATCCCATCGATAACTGATACTGACAGTTGAGAAATGCATAGAATCGGGAAAACTGCCCTGCTTTGCGGGGCGGTTTTCGCGCATTTATAAAAGGAAACGGAATGAAAAATCTAAAGAAAACAAAGCAATATAAGGAGTGCCGCGCGCGCTTTGCCGAGGTGTCAAGACGTCTTGCAGACCTCTATCCCGGTGCGGAATGTGCCTTGGAATGGCGCACCGACGCGCAAGATCCCGCGGACGACGGTTGGCGGCTTTTGATCATGGGCAGGCTGAGCGCGCAATGCACCGATGC
>JAFNZX010000168.1 GCA_017382615.1 Clostridia bacterium
ATGATAAGCGTGGTCACGATGCTCGAAACCGCGATGGCGATGGTGGAAATGACCTCGCCCTCCTCGTCGCTCGCCTTAACGCCCGCGCGCTCCATGGCGTCAATGGCGCAGGGCAGCTTGAGGTTAGAGATGTTACCCGTGACAAAGGAGAGGTACGTGCCGCCTGCGCCCAGCATGGGCACGTAAGTAAAGATTTCCACGATACCGACCGCCCAGTACATCGGTGCGGTGGCAAACAGACCTGCAAGCAGCACCTTCCAATCAGGACCTGCGCCAAAGAGCAGGGAAAGGGAGAGCGGGAAGCACAAAAGCGCGACTGCGACAATAATGCCCCAGATGCGTCCGTCGCGGTGGACGCTTTCCATGTAAGAAAGATTTTTCTTCATTTTAAGCACCTCCAAGCCAAGCAGTAAAGGGAATTGCCGATGCCATGCCTGCAATCAGGCTGACGGGCAGGGCATAGTCGGTCAGCCAGCGAATTTTGGTTTTGGTGGCAAGAATGCCAAGCGTAGCCATGACGGCAGCGGATACAAGCATAACGCAAACCGGGATCAGTCCCGAGGTATCGCCCTTGAAGAGCAGACCCACGTCACAGAATACGTAGCCCAGGAATGCCGAAATCATGCCAAGGAACATGGCGTTATTAAAGATTTCGCCCCACTTTTTGTCCTTCATACCGATCTTGGACATACCGCCCTGCAGCTTTTTGGTTACGAAGGGGACAAGGATCAAGCCCGCAGAAATGCCCACGGTCATGACCCAGGCGATGGTAATAAAGATCGAAGGATCGGACACAAGCTCGCTCATTGCCAGCCCTGCCGCTTCAATGGCGTTGCCTGCTGCGACTGTTTCATAGGTGATAGAGCCTATGACCGAAAGGCGCAGCCAGGGAAGAGCCAAGCCAAGGCTCTTGGAGAGTGCGACCACACCGACCAAGATCGCAACGGCAGGCGCAACGGTGAAGATGGCAGCGGAGGAAATAATTTTACCGATGACGTTCTTTTGAATGCCGAGCTGTCGCGCTCGTTTGAGTGCGCGAACAAGGAAATAGATGGATTGTGCCAGTACCAACGCGATAATAGCACCCACTATTACGAATAGTATGGGATGATTGACGCTGAATTCCATAGCGGACCTCCTGAATGGTATTGTGATTATTTTAACATATCTTTCCTTATTTTGCAATACGTTTTATCAAGATAAAGCAAGATTTACCTTGAAAAAGCGAAGTTGATGTGATATAATGGAAAAAAACAATTTCGGAGGAATTTATGCAGTATCAGAATCTTCCGCCCGTGCGTGAGAATGCGCACGTGGAGCTTGCCCATTTTCCGGGAGCTTTGTACGCAGCAGTCTTTCGCCTTTGGGAGTGCGTACCCGCTGCGCGTATCGCGTATGCGCTTGATTTGGACGAGGGGCTGATCCAAAAAACGGCAGCTGAGATGGGGCTGCCCGCGCAAAAGGTCAACCCCGATTGGATGACGCGCGGCTATATTACAGTCATCCGTAACGCCTGGCACGTGCTGCCTTATGAAAATTTGCTCCGACTGCTCGGTTGGAGTGAGGGGCAGCTTGGGGGTGTGCTCAAGGAGGATGACTTTATTGGCGAAAAGCTGGGCGGCTACAAGCCCTATTGTGCACCCATTGTACCAAGGGAGCTTAACGAGGCGCAAAAGGCACAGCTTTCTTGCATCCGTGCGTTGACAGAGCAGTATTTTACAGATCTGTTTGACGGTGCGCAGCCATTTGACTTTTTCGGTACACAAAAAAAGCAGACTACGTCTGCCAAAGCAACCGACGATCTGCGCTTGATCTATTCCTATTGCGGACTTTATGCTACGGCACTTGACCGTGATATTGCGCTTTCCTATCCCGATGCGCTGCTGGCATCCTATCGCGATATGGGCGTTAATGCCGTTTGGCTGCCTGCGCTGTTGTATCAGCTGGTGCCGTTTTCGTTTGACGAGAGCTATAGCCGGGGCTGGCAGGAGAGACAGGCACGCCTGCGCGAGCTGATTGAGCGCGCAGGGGCGTACGGCATCAAGGTATACCTGTACCTCAATGAGCCCAGATGCATGCCAAATGCCTTTTTTGACGCGCATCCCGAGCTGCTTGGCAGACGCGATGCGGACTACAGCGCGCTTTGCACGCAGCATCCTGCCGTGATGGCGTATTTGCGCGGAGCGGTGCGCACGCTTTGCGAAAGTGCTCCCGGACTTGGCGGCTTTTTCGCCATTACC
>JAFNZX010000169.1 GCA_017382615.1 Clostridia bacterium
AACTATCAGCTGGCACAGGTGGTGGCTGCAGGTGTTCCTGCGTTGGAGCAGGGAACCATGTTAGACGCTGAGTTTGCAGAGGTGGTTCGAAAGGCGACTGTCGAGCTGACGATTGCCAATCCCCTGCCTTTCCTTGGCTTTATCGCAACGCTTCTGGTGGTGCTTGTTGCCATGGCAACCTTCCGCTCGCCCGCCGTTGCGCTCATGCCCGACGTAACGATCAAGCCCCTGCGCTCTAAAGCAAACGCGATCATCAATCTGACGGGTACTGCAGGCGGCATTATCGTGCTGGCACTTGGCATGGTGTTTGCCACCGCAAAAAATCCATATATGCAATATACCGGCTATGCCGTAGCCGTGGTATCGGTCATGCTGGTGGGACTTATCGTGTTTATGCTGACCGTGAAAGAGCCCAAGTGGGCAGCAGAGATGGAGGCGGATTCTATTCGCCTTGGGCTGGAGGACGCCCCCATCGAGGACGGCGCGCCCAAGCGCAAGCTTTCCCGCGGTGAGCTTGTATCCCTGCTTCTGATCCTGGCATCGGTTGCGCTGTGGTATATCGGCTATAACTCCATTACCAGTAAGTATTCGGTGTATGCGACCAACATTCTGAACTTCGATTTCAACCTGACCATGATCGTGGCGCAGGCGGCGGCGATCGTGTCGTATATCCCCGTGGGTCTTATCTCGTTTAAGATCGGACGCAGAAAGGCAATTTTAGCAGGTATTGTGATCCTGGCAGCTGCATTCCTGATCGGTCACTTTATCGAGCCCACCACGCCCTCGTGGATCATGTTCCCGATCTTCTCCCTGGCAGGCATCGGCTGGGCAACCATCAACGTCAACTCCTTCCCCATGGTGGTCGAGCTGGCACGCGGCGGCGACGTGGGCAAGTACACGGGCTATTATTACACCGCATCCATGTCCGCGCAGATCGTAGCTCCCATTCTGTCGGGTGCGCTCTATGACCTGATCGGCATGCGCAAGGTGTTCTTCCTGTTCGGCTGCATCTTCGTGGTCTTCTCGTTTGTCACCATGTTCTTTGTCAAGCACGGCGACTCCAAGATCATTGAAAAGAAGAGCGCGCTGGAGCATTTGGGTGTTGATGATTGATGAATAATGAATAATTATGGTGGAAAAACCGCTCGAAAGAGCGGTTTTTCTGCGATTTATTGTGGTAACAGGGAATACGTGTTCGTGTCGGAGGAGCGTGGAATATCAGTCTTCCTCGACTATGATTTCATACCGTGTCAGTATTTCGTTTACGGTCAATCTGTCCTGCTCGGAGAGGCGGAGATAGCACACGTCATTTTTGAAAATGCCGTCGTCTGCGTTGTATTCGTATGCAATGCCGTCAAACCATACGGTATATTCGTATTTCGCACCGATGACACCTCCGTGCCAGTCGTCGTTGTTAAGCAGAAAAAGGATCTTCTCACAATGCTCGTCTGTCAGCTTACAACGGAATTGCGTGGGATTGCCGGGGTAGTCGAGCTCAATTGGACCGCTGAACATATTGACCCGATTACGCGTACCTTCCGTAGTGATCTTAATACAGGTAAAGGCTTGTTCATCCCAGGAATACATGATCTCGAATTTGTATTCGGGCTGACTTAGGTCGCTGGAAAGCATTGTGGGACCGATTTTGAAAACAATGGCGTAATACAGTCCCGGACTGCCCCAGACGCCGAGTGTGTTAGCGTACGTCATACCAAGCAGAAGGTTGCCTTCGTGGAGCTGATCCTGCTCGGTAAGAGACTGCACGGCTTGCAATGCATCTTGCGCTTGCTTGTCGCTGACCCCGATTTTACGCAATGCGTCAAGCAGGGAATCCTCGGGGGTAATGGAGTGCGGCAGCGTCATACCGTCGGGCAGCTTGTATGCAGCAAAGCTGCTTTGATAGCTTTGATCCTCGCCGTCGGGGGCATAAGCGGACCATTCGTAGTCGAAAAATTCCGAACCGCCGTACATCTCTCCGCGATAGCCCGGCATCCATTCTACGTCTGCTTCGTGCATGAGATCGAATACATTGACTCCGTTATAGGAGAGCGCCTGCACAGCCCGCTTGAAGGCTACGGGATTTGCTGTGTCAAGACCGTAGGCTTTCATAAAGCTTGCAAACTCGGAGGTGGAGTGATCCGCAAACCATAAATCTGAATTGACAATGTCGCCCGATTGCTGTTTGTCATACAACAGCGTGATCTGCTCGGGATCAACCCCTGCGTATTTAGCAATGGTTTGGGTCAGCGAGTCGATCAGCGCATTGTAGTTTTCATAGGTAGTGATCTGCGGGGAGAGCGTGACGGTCACGGACTTTTGCGCGCTAAGGGCGAGCTGCTGCTGCACGAACTCCCACAGCGTGTTCGGCTCAACCGTGGGCTGCGTGACATCGGTGTTTTCTTGGTATTCGTAGTTCAGAATCTTGACCTCGTCGCCCACCGTATTGAGATGCTTCCAGGTCAGAAATACGTTGTCCGTGCTTGACGGGATGCGGACGCGCTCACGCTTTTGCGTGCCCTTGTCGTTTACGTAATAGACCCAGACGCTTTTGTTATTGGAAAATAGCTTTTCCTCGATCAGCGCGGCTTCTCCGTAGTCCAGATCGTAGGTCTTGGGGATAAAGGGGATCACCGCTACCGTGATACATACAAGCAGCGCCACCAGCGCGACAGCAGGGATGACCAGTAATCTCGCACGCCTTTGTCGCTTTTGCTTTGCCTGCATGCTCTGTTCAATTTGTAACAGACGCTCCACCGCATCGGGATCAATGCGTGCAACGCCGTCAGAAAATAGATCCTTATACATCATTTCAA
>JAFNZX010000170.1 GCA_017382615.1 Clostridia bacterium
GAATACGGTTTTGCAGGATCTTTTGCTCCACGTCCTCAAAATCAATACGCCACGTTCCCTGCTCATCCTGCACAAGGCGGCTCTCTACGATATGATAGCCATTATTGGAAAGCGAGCCGTGAAAGCCCGCATACAAGGGGCTGAGCACAAGCACGTTGTCCCCACGCGAACACAGGGTGGCAAGTGCGGATACAACGCCGCCCAGCACACCGTTTTCATAGCCTATATGCTTTGGCGCAAGACCGTGTACTTCCTTGCGGTCACGCTGCCAATCGATAATCGCCTGATAATATTCCTCTCTTGGTTCAAAATAGCCAAAAGCAGGATGGTTCACGCGCGTAATGATCGCCTCTGTAATCGTGGGGACAGTGGCGAAATTCATATCCGCTACCCACATCGGAATTGGGTCGAACCCCTCCTTAGGAGCATCGGGTGCCCAACCGTGACCGAGCGCGTCAACGGCAAGCGCATCCTTTCCGCGCCTATCCATAATGGTAGTAAAATCGTATTGCATATGCATGCTCTCTTTCCAAATTCAATTTACAATATTATAACATATAACTGCAAAATTTGCAACATAAAATTTAAAAAAGTGGAGACGTTTTGCCTCCACTCTCAGCATATTTTATTTCATCAGCTCTTCGCTCAGCCGTAAGATCTCCGGAGCAATTTTTTTGCGTCTTGCCTTGACAATTGCCTGATGCACAGGATACGCAAGACCTGCAACTACACCGCCCGCAACACCAATTGTAATGCCTATGACGAACGCGGTGCTTCCGTAAAAGCCAAGCATTGTACCAAAATCGGTCATGCAAAGACTCATGCCCAAGCCGAGCACCAGTGTTCCGATCACCCCAAACACCAATGAAACCGCGCGCGCCATATGCCCCACGCTGGCATCCAATCTCCTCAGGCGATCAAGCTTGCTCTCATCTTGCGTGGGCATCGTATATTTTTCACGGATCCTCTTGATCTCCGCCTGCTGTCGCGCGGAATAGGTGTAAGAAAACCCGGATTGTTCTTGTTGATTATTCTCCATTATTTACCTCTTCCTTGAGTTTTTTCGTGCTGTGTACGATCATATAGATCGCAATATACGTAACGATCGCCACAACGGCTGTACCAACACAACCAAGCATCAGCTTTTGCGCGAAGGCGTCCATGCTCCCGTCATGAAAGGTGGTCAGCATAGTGGAGGTCAGCGTCAGCATGGAAACGCAAGCCGATGCAAAGCTGATTGCCTTAGCCGCCGAAAAAACGGGACTTTGATATTTTTTGTATTTGATCACATTGAGAATGGCGAGTGTAAAGGAAAGGAACGTATACGCTGCCATAGCGATTGCCGTGATCATATGGTGCTCAAAGGTTCTGTTCCAATATACCATGAAAAACACTATCAGCGCAAGAGCAAGATTCATGATCAAAAAGACCCATCCCGTTGCGCGATATTTTTTCAGCTCCGTACGCATGCGCTCCCCCGGTGCATATCTGCCTGTATGCAAAAGCAGCACAAGCCGCATAACGGCAAGACAGATATAATACGCGCCAAGTGATAAAAACCAAAAGGTTCCATGGCGCAATCCCAGCCATATCTGAAAGACACCGTATAAGGCGTTATAAGCAAACGTTCCGTACAGAGAAACGTTCATGCGCAGGCGGGCATCCTCCTGCCATCTTTTTGCGAGCTTGTTTTGTTGCTTGAAGGTCTTGAAAAAGCGGATCAAATACGGGATTTTGAAGCACCAGACCGTTAAGGTATACGCGGCTATAACGTAGGACGCAATAGCGACAGGCGATTGTGTGCCAAGGAACATCATGGACCATACGAGCAAAACGGTGGCAATTGGAACAAGCAATATCATCACCGCCATATGCGGAAACAGCAATGCTTTACCGATCTTTTTCCAATTCATCATCAGCCCTCCTGATCTTGACTGAAAACGTAGTGCCGACACCGGGGGTGCTGCGCACGCCGATCTCACCGTCTGTAATATCAATC
>JAFNZX010000171.1 GCA_017382615.1 Clostridia bacterium
CTTTGATGTTGATAATCACAACTTTTTAAATCGTGATAGATTTGTTGTTTCTGCAGGACACTCAAGTGCACTTTATTATACAATGCTACATATGTTTGACATGGGTATTTCGGCTTATTTCGCGCGCCCCATGCCTACGCAAACGAAAAAGGAACTGCTCAAAGAATCAAGCAGTTCCTTTTTTCTATCGAAATGATTCAATTTTCATTATGCATCATCCGCGCGCGGCGACTTCATCACTTCTCCAGCGCAGTCTTGACAGCGTTGGTTGCCGCCGTCGTATCCGCATCGGTCAGCATGGTAAATACCACGTAATCACCAAAGACGAACACCTGCGCGTTCTCCAGCTTGCTCTTCTCGGCAGGGTCGTACATCTCAAGGAACACCTCCAGCTTGACCTGCAGCGCCTGCACGTAGGTTTGCACCTCTGCCTTAACGGCGTTTACGTCACCGCCATCCTTGACACGGAAGATGCCGAATTCGTCCACCGTCTGCGAGGAGGTCGATGCGCAGATCGTCCACTCCTGCACGTTCGCGGAAATGGTAGCGGGTGTTGCAAATTCCAAAGAAACGTAATCCGCGTCTGCTGCAGTAAAGCCGCCCTCGGTGGAAACGGCATTCAGCACGGCACTCGTCAGGTCGTTAACGGGGACGTCATTGCGGTAGGTATTGCCGCATGCGGTAAAGCAAAGGGAAAGGCAGAGCAGCATTGCTGCAATCAAAGTCAGCTTTTTCATAATAAACTCCTTAAATGTTAGTCGGTGTAGCCGTGTGTGCGGATATATTGCAGGACGGCTCTGTAAGCGTCAGCCGTCATGTGGATGCCGTCGCCGTTGTCGTAGGCAGCGATCATGGTGCCTTGATTATTTTTGAGTACGGATTGCGTATCAAGGTATTTGCAGCCCTGCTCGGCAGCGAGCTGCTTGATCCAGCCGTTTGCAATATCAATATTTGCGTTGCACAGCTTGCCGCCCTTTTGGTCGTAGCTCTGGGAAACGGGGAAGATGGATCCGAGCATGATTTTGGTGTCGGGGCTTGCCGCCTTGATTGCCGTGATCAGCTTGCCGTAGTACGCCTTGAACTGCGTTTCGTTGGCATATGCCACACCGTTAACGCCCAGCGTGATCACCATATACTTGGGCTTTTCCTGCGCTGCCGCCTCGGCTATGGTCATTTCGGTGTCGGTCTTGGGGTAGACGATGGTGGTCTTGTGAATGTTGCCGTCAAGAGTCAGCGTGCCAAGAGCACCCGACCATACCTGCTTGGTTTCCTTGCCGCCCGTAAGCACTGCGCGGTTGATCATGTGGTAAGTGGTGGAGTCGCCAAGGAAGATGATGCTGTCAATATAGTCCTGTCCCATGTCCGCGCTCTGCCCCAGCACGACCGAGTTGTCGGGCACGGTATTCGTGGGAACATCGCCTGTATCAGCCTGCGTCTGCTGTGCGGGCTTGTCGGGTTGATTGGATGTCGAAGAGCCGAACAGGGGAGAGTCGGTCACCAGAGCGATGACGCCCCAAGCGCAAAGCATGAGAATGGAGCAGACCAGCAGCACAATGATGACGATAACGAGTGCTTTGATAATGGAATCCAGATTCATATTCGGTAATTATCTCCGTTTCTGATCGTTGGTGGATGCGTAAACGCTTTGGTAGCGTTTTGCCTCTGCCTTTTTTTGCTTGGCGCGGCGGATTGCAAGAAATACGCCCATGCAGATCGCATACAGCACCGTGACAAGCACGGCAAACAGTGTGACCGATTCGCGCGGCGTGCCGATGGCTGCGTATCGGATCAAAAAGCAAAGGGCAAAGCCGCCCAGTGTCAGCACGGCGTGGATGATGGTGCGCCACCAGATCGACAGATTTGACTTTGTAAATATCACGTTTGCAGCAGCAAGGAACGCGCAAAAGGCAAGAATGAGAAAATAGGATGCCGTGGCAAACGAGGTCATGTTGCCAAACAGCAAAAACAGCATAGCCGCGCTGAAAAGCACGGTGTTGTAAATGCAGGTGTGTAATAAAAATGCTTTGATGAAAGCCTTGAATTTCATGGTCGTGTCCTTTACGTTAACAATTATATATACTTTACCACATCTCGGGCAAAAATGCAAGACCGCGCAGGAAAATTTACGAAACCTTTACATGAAATTTTGCGTATGGGCTGCGCTCTCAATGTAAGACAGAGGCTTGCTCATGCAGTAAGTGGTGTGTCTGTAGGGACAGGCGTCCTCGACTGTCCATTTGTAGGGCGGGGCTTTACGTCCCGCCACGTATTCCCCAAGTGTCATCCTGAGCGGAAAAAACATCCCGGGCGGATGTTTTTGAAGTCGAACTTTCAAAAATCTGCAACGAATTGCTGATTTTTGAAAGGCAAAATGCGGGAGGCATTTTGAGGATCTGCGTTCGATACGAATGCGTCGGTAGGGCGGGGCTTTACGTCCCGCCGCGGGCTTGAATATGACTTTGACTAAACAGACGTTGAGAAAACCGCTCGGAGATCCCGCTGCCATTCGCTTGCACGTACTTGCACGTACAACACCGGAACGCAAAGTATTCACTTTATGCAAATAAATATGCATAATTGTGTTGACTTTTTTCGCGCGGGGGTGTATAATAGTATAGATTATAATGTCTACTTATACCCATTACGTGCGAAAGGAAACAATTATGGCACAACAAAGCAGAAAAATGCAAAGAGAAGCAGTATTTTCACTGCTGTTTGAGAGAGACTTCAGACGTGACGAGACCCCCGAGGAGGTTTTTGCAACCTGGTGTGAGCAAAATGGTGAACCCGAGGGCAATTACGTCAAGGACACCTTTTTTGGCGTTTGCGAAAAGCAGGACGAGATCGACGCGACCATTGAGCGTCACTCCAACGGCTGGAAGGTTACAAGACTGACCCGCGTTTCGCGCGCGGTCATTCGTCTGTGCGTGTACGAAATGGCTTATGCGACCGACGTTCCCGCAACCGTTGCTATCAATGAGGCAATCGAGCTTTCCAAGAAGTATGACGATGACAAGGCACGTTCCTTTGTCAACGGCGTACTCAACGGCATTAAGGCAGAGTATGACGCAAAGTAAGCCTATATGCTTCGTCGGCTTTGATACCAGCAACTATACCACCTCCGCAGCGGTATGCACCGCCGAGGGGCAGGTGATTGCCAATATCAAAAGCCCCTTGCCCGTGGAGGCAGGTGCTTGCGGCTTGCGGCAGAGTGACGCGGTGTTTGCGCACCTGAAGAACCTGCCCGACGTTTGCGAGCAGCTGCGTGCTGTAACTGCCGATTATACCGTGGCTGCGGTGGGGTATTCCGCTTTCCCGCGTGACGCCAAGGATTCCTATATGCCTTGCTTTTTGGCGGGCAAGACGGCTGCGACCTCATTTGCTGCCGCACTTGGCGTGCCGCTGTATGCGTTTTCGCATCAGAACGGGCACATCATGGCGGCTGCCTACGCATCGGGACAGATGGAAAAGCTGATGCAGGGGCAGTTTATCGCCTTTCACGTGTCGGGCGGCACCACCGAGGCAGTGCTTGTCACGCCCGAGGATGGCAGCATTGCAAGCGTGACCTTGGTCGGTGAGACGGCTGACCTCAACGCAGGACAAGCCATCGACCGCATCGGCGTTGCCATGGGGCTGTCTTTTCCGTGCGGACGCGCGCTGGAGCTGCTGGCAGCAGGAGCTTCGGGCAAGATTCCCAAGCCACGCGTCAGCGTCAAGGGCAGCGTATGCAATCTGTCGGGACTTGAAAATCTTGCGCTCAAGCTGTATAACATGACGGGCAACAAGGAGCTGACGGCAGCCTATACCTTGGATTTCGTGGCGGCAACGCTGTCGCAGATGACCGAGAATATTCTCACGGAGCACGGCAGAATGCCCGTTTTGTACGCAGGCGGCGTTATGAGCAACTGCCGCATTCGCGAGCGGCTGGAGCGTAAGTTCCACGCCTATTTCGGCGCACCCGCATTCTCAGCGGATAACGCCGCAGGCACAAGCCTTTTGTGCCGTAACAAATTCATGAAAGGAGAGTAAACTGCATGCAGGACGCCAGACAGTATTTTTCGATTACCCAACTCAATGAATACGTCAGAATGCTGCTGGACGGCAACGCAGTACTCTCGGATATGTGGATCAAGGGTGAGATCTCCAATTTCACCAATCACAGGACCGGACACATGTATTTCTCTGTCAAGGACGCAGGCGCGACCGTGCGCGTCGTCATGTTCAAAGCGCATGCCGCAAGGCTGAGGTTTGAGCCGCGCGACGGCATGAAGGTGCTTTTGCACGGCAGAGTGTCGGCGTACGTGCCCGGCGGGCAGTATCAGTTTTATGCCGACTGCATGGAAGCCGACGGACTTGGCAGCCTGTATCTTGCCTTTGAGCAATGCAAGGCAAGGCTGGAAGCCGAGGGGCTGTTCGATCCTGCACGCAAAAAGCCAATTCCTAAACTGCCCCGGCGCGTGGGTATTATCACCTCGCCCACGGGCGCGGCAATACGCGATATCATCAACGTCACGGGGCGCAGATACCCGCAGGGCGAGCTGCTGATCTTTCCTTCGCTTGTGCAGGGAGAGCAGGCACCTGCATACCTTGCGGGCGGCATTCGCTATTTTAGACGCGCGCGCAACGTGGACGTCATCATCATCGGGCGCGGCGGCGGCTCGATTGAGGATCTTTGGGCGTTTAACGACGAACGCCTTGCAAGGGAGATTGCCGATTGCGAGATCCCCGTGATCTCGGCTGTCGGACATGAAACCGACTTTACCATTTGCGATTTTGTCGCAGACTTGCGCGCGCCCACGCCCAGTGCCGCTGCCGAACTGGTCTTTCCGGACAGAGTTGCACTGAAAGCAGAGCTTGACGCGCGCCTTGCCCGTATTGGCGCTTTGACCTTGTCCGGCGTGCAGGCAAGAAGACGGCAGCTGCAAACCTTGTCCGCCTCGCGCGCCATGCGCTCGCCCGCCATGGTGCTGGCAGAGAAGCAGATGCGCGTAGACGAGCTGTGGGTGAGATTGCAAAACGCGGGCGGGCAAATGCTTGCGCGCAAAAAACAGACGCTTGGGGCGTCGGTGGGAAAGCTGGAGGCACTCAGCCCGCTTGCCGTGCTGCAAAGAGGCTATGCCGTAGCCGCAGACGGGGCTGGCGAGGTTGCCACCTCGGCATCCGCCTTTGAGGTGGGACAGCCCATTACCGTAAGATTTTCCGACGGTGCGGTCAACGCAACCGTGGATAGCATCGAGAAGGAGCAATTATGGAAGAGAAAATGAGTTACGAGCAGGCGCTGGCAAGACTGGAGCACATCATCCGCGCCATGGAAAACGATAAAATTCCGCTTGCCGAGTCGCTGGCACTTTATGAGGAAGGCGTGGTCATCGTGCGCAGACTTTCCGCGGAGCTGGATGACGCCGAGAGAAAGATCAAAATCCTGCAGCAGAATGCGCAGGGAGAGATTGTTGCGGTCGATTTTGTGACCGATGAGGACGCTTGATATGATGCCCGCATTTTTGAAGCACGACGCGGCATCCGTACACGAGCGTCTGCAAGAGATATATCCTAAGGGGACGCGCACCTGCAGCGTTTTGTACGAGGCGCAGAATTACAGCCTTTTGGCAGGCGGCAAGCGCATTCGTCCCGCGCTGGTGCTGGAAACCTGCCGTATGTTGGGCGGTGACGCGCGTGTTGCGTTGGATTTTGCCGCTGCCGTGGAAATGGTGCATACGTATTCGCTGATCCACGACGATCTGCCGTGTATGGATAACGATGATCTGCGCCGCGGTAGACCCACAAATCACAAGGTGTTTGGTGAGGATATTGCTATTTTGGCAGGGGACGGTCTTTTGACCGATGCGTTTGGCGTGATATTGTCCTGCCCGTATGCAAGTGACAAGAGCAGAGCTGATGCTGCACTTGCACTCTCGCGCGGAGCCGGCAGCTTTGGCATGGTCAAGGGGCAGGTCATTGATATGTTCGGTGAGAGCAACGCGCTTTCAGAGCAGGAGCTTTTAGAGCTGCACCGCGGCAAAACGGGTGCTTTGATCGAGGCTGCCGTGCGCCTTGGCTGCCACGCGGCAGAGCTTGACGCACACGATGATCGCCTTGCTGCGCTCGTTGCCTACGCGCAAAATATCGGTCTTGCCTTTCAGGTGGTGGACGACGTGCTGGACGCAACGCAGTCTGCCGAGATTATGGGAAAGAGCGTGGGCAGTGACGCAAGAGACAAAAAGACAACGTTTATGACCTTTTACGACGTGCAGGGTGCCAAGGATTACGCCGCAGGGCTGACCGCGCGTGCGATCGATGCCGTCAAGGATATCGAGGGCAGCGAGGGACTTGTTGCACTGGCAAATTATTTGATCGAAAGAAATTATTGAGCCGGGAGATAAATATGCTGTTACTGTTTAAACAATTTTTTACGAATTATATCGTTATGTCCGCACTGGTCGGCTGGTTTGCAGCGCAGGGGCTGAAGATCGTAACCGGATATTTCAAAAATAAAAAATTCAATATTGTTGACGCAATGTTTGGCTCGGGCGGTATGCCCAGCTCGCACTCTGCTGCCGTGATGGCTGCTGCAGTTTCCACGTGCATTGCGTTCACGCCCGCTTCCTTTGAGTTTGCAATTGCGGGTGTGCTTGCCATGGTGGTCATTAACGATGCCATGGGCGTACGCCGTCAGGTCAGCAAGCAGGCTGTGATCTTAAACAAGCTGGTCATTGACGTCATCAACGCAGAGAATGAGGAAAACAGAGAAAAACGCCTCAAGGAGCTGGTAGGCCACACCCCCTTGCAGGTGTGGGCAGGCTGTGCCGTCGGCATTGCCGTTCCGTTTTTGCTCCAGCTGATTCCCATTTTCAAGGAAAGCATCCTGCTTTTGCGCGGTGCGTAAGAGATGAGAGCAGACGTTTATCTTGTGGAGAACGGCTACGTCAAAAGCCGTACTGCCGCGAGAAAATACATAGAAGCAGGACACGCCTTGCTTGACGGCAAGGTCATTGCCAAGCCTTCCCAGGAGATAGACGGGGAAGCGCACGATGTACAGATCTTAGAGCGTGAACGCTACGTCAGCCGCGGTGGGCTTAAGTTAGAGGGCGCGCTTCAAGCCTTCAGTATCGACGTGCGCGGCATGCGCGCTGCCGATATTGGTGCCTCCACGGGCGGCTTTACCGATTGCCTTTTACAGGCGGGAGCGGCGCACGTGTACGCTATTGATTCGGGCAGGGATCAGCTTGACCCCGACCTGATTTTGGACGAAAGAGTGAGTTGTATGGAGGGCGTTAACGCCCGTTATCTGACACCTGAGCAGATCGGGGGCTGCGTGGATATCGTGGTCATGGACGTGTCCTTTATTTCCCAAACGTTGATTTTGCCTTGCGTTGCAAGCCTTTTGCGCGATGGGGGAATTTACGTCGGACTGATCAAGCCGCAGTTTGAGGCGGGCAGGGCAGCGCTTGATAAGCATGGTATAGTCAAGGGCGTGAAATATCGCCGCGAGGCAGTGGAGCGCGTGCTGGAGGCGGCAGCCGAGGTCGGGCTGGGGCTTTGCGGGCTGATTACCTCTCCCATCGAGGGAGGGGACGGCAACGTGGAGTATCTTGCATATTATATCAAAGGAAAGCAATCGGACACAGGGCACGGTGCAGTGCAGGCGTTGTTTGCATCCGAAAGAAGGTAGGATTCTGATGAAACGAGTCGCAATTATTACGAATTATAATATTACCGAGAAGGCGTATGCCGCTATTGCGGTAGCCGAGCGTTTGATTGCGCACGGCTGCACCGTGACGGCTGCCGTATATAATAAGGAACGTTTTCTCAAAATGGCGCAGGACCGAGCCGAGCTTTTGCTGCTTCCCATCGACGAGGTATATGCCACGGCGGATATGATCGTGGTGCTTGGCGGGGATGGGACGATTTTGGAGGCGGCGCGTCGCTCCGCTACGCGCGGCACGCCTATTTTGGGCATCAATCTTGGACGTCTGGGCTTTATGGCAGAGCTGGAAATGCGTGATATTGCCGAGCTGGATAAGCTTTTTGAGCCGGAAGGCTATACCTTGGAAAAGCGTTCCATGCTGAACGTGGAGTTGATCGGTTCCAAGGGCAATCTGCGCTCCTGCTGCTATGCGCTCAACGATGCCGTGATCTCCAACGGCTCGATCGCGCGCATTGTGGATCTGGAGCTTTCGGAGGGCGGTGTGCCCGTTACCTCCTATCGTGCTGACGGACTGATTGTGGCAACTCCCACGGGTTCAACGGCGTATTCCATGTCTGCGGGAGGCTCTATTGTAGATCCGCGCGTATCCTGCTTCTGCGTTACACCCATCTCTCCCCATTCGCTTGCCGCAAGACCCATGATTTTTCCGGACAGTGCAACGCTTGAGATCAAGAATATCTGTCAGAGAGAAAAAATGCTGTACCTGACGGTGGACGGCAGAACCAATTACGAAATGTATAAGGGCGACGTGGTGCGCATCAGCAAATCCCCCTTGCGTACCAATCTTGTCCGTATCAAGCAATGCGGTTTTTATAAAAAGCTGAGAAAGAAAATGACCGAAAACGAATAAAAGGCGGAAAGCGATATGAAAAAGAACAGACATGAAAAAATCATAGAGATCGTAGAGAAGTACGACGTTGAAACGCAGGACGATCTGATCGAGCATCTGCGTAAAACGGGCTACGAGGTCACGCAGGCAACTGTGTCTCGCGATATTCGCGAGCTCAAGCTGACTAAGGTTATGGGCGATAAGGGCTCTTACCGTTACGAGCTTCCGCAGGCAACCGAATCTCTTGGCACGTTCAAGTTCAGCCATGCACTTGCCGAATCCATCACCTCTGTCGATTACGCCATGCATACCGTTGTGGTCAAAACCTTCCCGGGTATGGCACAGGCGGTAGCGGTTGGCATTGATAATCTGCACCTGGCGGTTATTCTGGGCTGCGTCGCCGGTGACGATACCATCATTATCATCGCACGTAATGCCGAGGCTGCAGCTGATCTGAATTCAAGAATCAAGGAAATCATCAGAGGACAATAAATATGCTAAGGAATCTGCATATTGAAAATATTGCGGTCATTTCCTGCGCGGACGTATCCTTTACGCAAGGCTTTTGCGTGATGACGGGGCAGACGGGCGCAGGTAAGAGCGTGATTGTGGATAGCATCGGACTTGTGTGCGGCGCTAAGGGTGACCGCGAGCTGGTGCGTTCGGGGCAGGATGCCGCATGCGTTACGGCACATTTTACAGAGCTTTCTGATCGGGTCGTGGCGGCACTTGACGCGCTTGGCGTAACGTGCGAGGGCGGAGAGGTCGTGCTGCAGCGCACCCTGAGTGCAGACGGCAAAAGCAGTGCGCGCATTAACGGACGCGCTGCAACGCTTGGTATGCTGCGTGAGATCAGCACCAGGCTGATCTCCATTCACGGGCAGGATGATAACAGACTGCTTGCTGATCTTGCCTACCATATGGATATGCTGGATGCATACGCGGGTCTGGAGGCGCAAAAGGCAGCCTACAGCGAGCATTATATAGCTTGGCGTGCGCTTTGTGACAAGCGAGACGCGCTGATTCGCGATGCGGGTGAGCGGCTGCGTACCGTGGAAATGCTGCAATATCAGATCAAGGATATTGCTTCACTGCATCTCAAGGCAGGGGAAGAGGAGGCACTGATGGAAAAGCGCAACAAGCTGCAAAATGCCGAAAAGGTGCAAAAGCAGGTGCGCTTTTCAACCAAATTGCTCACCGATGCCGGCTCAAACGGCTCGGCTTGCTATTTGCTTGAGCGCAGTGCGGCTTCCATGAACGTGCTTGCGGCTTACGTGCCCGATGCGGTGTCAGTCAGCGAGGAGCTGATTGAGCTGTCTTATCGCGTGCGGGATCTGTCTGATCGCATAGCAGCATATGCCGAGGATATGGATGATGATCCCGTGGCAATGCTTGATAAAATTGAGGACAGACTGGAAGCCATCTCCAAGCTCAAGCGCAAATACGGCGGCAGCGTGGAGGCGGTGCTGGCATTTTTGGAAAACGCCAGGCAGCGGCTTGACGAGATCGAAGGTGCGGATCAGCTTTGCGAGCAATATGACGCGCAGATCGCGGACGAGCACGCCAAGGCAATGGCAATTGCCCTGCAGATGTCCGAAGCACGCGACAGTGCGGCAAAGCAAGCGGCAAAGCAGATTGCGGAGCAGCTTTCCTACCTCGATATGGTGGGCGTGCGCTTTCGTATCGCCGTGACAAGGGAAAAGGAGCTTTGCTCGGGCGGTATTGACCGCGTGGAGTTTATGATTGCCACCAATCCCGGCGAGCCACTCTCGTCTATGATGCGTATTGCATCGGGCGGTGAGCTTTCGCGCATCATGCTTGCCATCAAATGCGTTATGAACCAAAAAGACGGCGTGCCGACCACGATCTTTGATGAGGTGGATACCGGTATTTCGGGCAAAACCTCGCGCAAGATCGGCATCAGGCTATCGGATCTGGCAAGCCGCCAGCAAATCATCTGCATAACCCATTCGGCGCAGGTAGCTTCCTTGGGCGATTTGCATTTGCATATTTACAAGGAGGAAAGGGACGGACGTGCCTTTACTTCGGTTGCAGAGCTGCAGGGTGAGCAACGCGTTGCCGAGATTGCTCGTATTTTAGGCGGCATTAAGATTACCGAAGCGCAAAGAGAGGCGGCAAGAGATATGCTGTCAAGCAAGGATTGCGAATAATTGCAAATTTGCTGTTGCATTTTTGCAAAGTATGTGTTATAATACAAAATTGTGAAAAATAATCATTGAGGAAATATAAATACTATGCTGAAAATCAAACAACTTATCGCACAAAACATTTTAGAGGGCGTTAAGGGCATCAATCCCGCAGCAGAGCTGACGGCAGACGAGCTGGCAGGTATGCTGGAATATCCGCCCGACGACGCAATGGGCGACCTTGCGCTGCCTTGCTTCAAGCTTGCAAAGTCTTTGCGCCGCGCGCCTGTGATGATTGCACAAACGCTGGCAGACGGCATGAATTGCCCCTGCGTCAAGAGCGCAGAGGCACTCAACGGCTACCTCAACATTCGTCTTGATCCTGCGTTTTTAACAAGCCACGTGCTCTCTGCCGTGCTTGAAAAGAAGGAAAAGTACGGCGCGCCTACCGTTGGCTGCGGCAAGAAGGTAGTATTGGACTATTCTTCTCCCAACGTAGCAAAGCCCTTCCATATCGGGCACCTGGGTACCACCGTCATCGGTCACTCGCTCAAGAAAATGCACGAGTTTGCAGGCTATGACTGCTACGGCATCAACTATCTTGGCGACTGGGGCACGCAGTTCGGTAAGCTGATCCTGGCGTATAACCTGTGGGGCAGCAAGGAGATGGTCGAGGCGGGCGGTATTGATACGCTGGTTGAGCTGTACGTCAAGATCAACAACGCCATTACCGAGGAAAAGGAGCAGGGTAAAACCGACCTTGCAGACGCAGCACGTGCCGAATTCCATAAGATGGAGATGGGCGACGAGCAAAATCTCGCCCTCTGGAAGTGGTTTATTCAGATCAGCCTGGAGGAATACGAAAAGACCTACGCGCAGCTGGGTATTACCTTTGACAGCTACCTTGGTGAGTCCTTCTATACTGATAAGATGCCCGCGCAGGTGCAAAAGCTGCGCGACGCAGGACTTCTCAAGATCGACGACGGTGCATCCATCGTGGATCTGGACGAGTACGGCATGCCTCCTTGCCTGATCCTTAAGCGCGACGGCAGCACGCTGTATCCCACGCGTGACATTGCAGCTGCAGTCTACCGCAAGGAGAACTACCATTTTGATAAGTGCATTTACGTCACCAGCACGCAGCAGATCCTGCACTTCAAGCAGTGGTTCAAGGTGGTTGAGCTGATGGGCTACGATTGGCACGATCAGCTGGTGCATATCCCTTACGGCACGGTCAGCATCGGCGGTGCAAAGCTGGCTACCAGAACAGGTAACGTGGTGCTTTTGCGTGATTTGTTCGGCGCAGCAATCGACAAGGTCACTGAGATCATGGAGGAGAAGAACCCCGAAATGAAGGGCAGAACAGACGTTGCCGAGGCTGTTGGCGTTGGCGCGATCGTATTCTACTATCTGACTAACAACCGTATCAAGGATATCGACTTCAATATGGACGACGCGCTGTCCTTTGACGGCAATACCGGTCCTTACGTGCAGTACACCTACGCGCGTGCTTGCTCGGTCTTAGAAAAGGCAGGCGAGCCGAATACGTCCGATTTCGTGATCACCGCACTCGAGGAGCAGGCACTCTTAAAGGTGCTTTCCACCTATGAGGAAAAGGTGCTCATGGCACTGCGCGACTACGAGCCCTCGGTTATCACGCGTTTCATTCTGGACGTAGCCGTGGCGTTCAACCGCTTCTATCATAACTGCCGCATCCTCTCCGAGAGCGACGAGGCAATCAAACAGACCAGAATTGCACTCACGCTTGCCACCAAGCACGTGCTTGGCAGCGCGTTTGAGATGATCTGCCTGAAAAAAACCGAAAAGATTTAATTTCGGCAGTGGGTTTATTGAAAAAACTGAAAAAATTTAATTGTAGTGAGGTAATATAACATGTCCGGACATAGCAAATGGGCTAACATCAAGCACAAGAAGGAAAAGACCGACGCCGCTAAGGGTAAGATCTTTACCCAGATCGGTAAGGAAATCGCAGTTGCCGTTAAGGCAGGCGGCGGCGACCCCAACAACAACAGCAAGCTGCGCGATCTGATCGCTAAGGCAAAGGCAAACAACGTGCCCAACGATAATATCAAGAGAAGCATTGAAAAGGCACTGGGCGCAGGCGGTGATAACTTTGAGGAAATCACCTACGAGGGCTACGGTCCCGCAGGCGTGGCTGTCATCGTAAAGGCTGCTACCGACAACCGTAACAGAACCGCAGGCAACGTGCGTGCCGCTTTCTCCAAGTACCACGGTAATCTGGGTACGACGGGCAGCGTCAGCTTTATGTTCTCCGAGAAGGGACTGATCGTCATCGACAACGAGGACGGCGACATTGACGAGGATAAGCTGATGGAGGATGCCATGGAGGCAGGTGCTGAGGACTTTGCAGCAGAGGGCGACGTTTTCGAGATCTACACCGAAAGCGCAGACGTGTTTGCAGTAGCCGAGTCCATCAAGGCAGCGGGCTATCCCGTGCTTTCCGCTGAGCAGACCATGATCCCCTCCACCTATACCGAGCTGACCACGGACGACGATAAGAAGTTCATGAATCTGCTCCTTGAAAAGCTGGAAGAGGACGACGACGTGCTCACCGTATTCCACAACTGGGAAAACCAGGACGAATAATTATAATCATACAATAAATCTCCGCGTACGGGGCAATACTGTAAGTATTACCGTACGCGGAGGTTTTTTATGGGAATTGAAACGGGACAGAGCAAGGGTGCGGCATTTTTGGCGGCATATTATCTGCAAAACGGCAAGGGTACGCATGCGTATCGCTATTTTGGCGTGCATAGGCTGCTTGAGGGGCAAGGATGGAGCTACGTGTTTCGCGTTGCTGCACCCGGGGCGGACGGTGTCGCCTTGGTTGGTGAGTGGAACGATTGGCAGCCTGCTTCTATGCAAAGGCTTGCGGGGAGCGGCGTGTGGGAGATCGTATGGCAAACGGATATTTGTCCGGAGGGGCTGCGCTATAAGTATCGCGTGCAAAAGGGAGAGAGCGTGCATGACAAGGCAGACCCGTACGCACGTATGAGTGAAAGCAGCGGAGAGGGCGCGTCTGTCATTTGTACCGAATTGCATTATGCATGGCAGGATGATGCCTATCTGGAGTTGCGTGCACAAAAATACGCCGATCACGTAAGATATGCATATCCTATGCACGTTTACGAGGTAGATCCGGTACGCTGGCTGGGGGATGAACGCGTGCTTACGGGTACGGTGCCAAGCTATCGCGTCATAGCAGATCTGCTCGCGCAATATGCCGCAGATATGAGATATACGCATTTGCTTTTGCGCTTCCCCGGTCTGCAGAGCGGCGGAAGGGAAGGGCTGATCACGCGTTTTGCACCCGACGGCATGCTGGGAACGCCCGACGACTTTGCGTATCTGATCGACCGCATGCATAAGCAGGGGCTGGGCGTCATTTTGGAGATGGATTGCCGTTGTGCCGGTACGCATTCCGCAGGGGTGTGTAATCTGGACGGCTGCAATCTGTACGCGCATGCGGGGCATGGGGCGCCGCAGCTGGATCTGACCGATCCGTATGCGACTGCCCTGTTGTATTCCAGCGCGCTTTACTGGCTGCGCCAATATCACGTAGATGGGTTGTATCTGAATGCAGAGGGCATGATGCCCAACCGTGCCACGGGAGATTTTGTGCACACGCTTGCAGCTGCAGTGCGCGCCGGCGTGCCCGATGCGCTGCTGCTATTGCGCGCAAGCGGCTATAGGGGGCTGAGCGCAGGGCAGGCATTGGGTGGACTTGGATACGATCTGGTGATTGATCCTGCCACCGAAGCTGCGTTGCTGGATTGCTTTTCCATGTCAAGCGCGTTGCGCGTAAGCAGAGAGGCGTGGCGCGAGATTGCGCGCGGGCTATATACCGAGGATGCAATCATCGCACTTTCTTCAGCCATTTGCACAAGGCAGGCGGGCTCGGTGATGGGAAGCCTTGGTGGCACGCACGCGGAAAAATTTGCTACGATGCGACTTTTGTATCTGTTCATGATCTGTCTGCCCGGCAAAAAGCTGACCTTTATGGGCACGGAGCTGGGGCAGCTGACTTCTGCCTGCTTGTCAGAAGGAGTGGAATGGTTTTTGCGGGACGTGAGATCGCACGCAGAGCTTTTGGCGTTTGTCAAGGCGCTGCATGTCTACTATCTGCAAACACCGCCCATGTGGGAATGTGATTATTCCCGGGATGGGCTTGCGGGTGTGGAATGCCGCGATGCACCGCAAGGGGTACTTGCCTTCAAACGCTTTGATCGCGCAGGCAGGGAGGTGTGTGCCGTATTCAATATGAGCAATCAGCCCGCAAAGGGCGTGCGCCTTGTCACGGGTGGCAGATATCCTTATTACGAGTGCGCCTTTTCGACCTTTCCCGATGGAAGCTCTGAGCGGTTGCAAACGGACGGTCAGGGATGCTTGCAGTTGGATCTTGAAGCGCTGAGCGGCACCGTGCTGACTCCGATCATCCCCACGGGAGGCTTTTGGTTTCGGGTGCCGGAAAATGAGTGAAAAACAAAAAAACAGTAACTTTGTCCTTGACACCCGCGCAGGAAAATGATAGAATAAATAAGTGCCGATTTTGTTCCGGGGGGTGAGCGCGTGGATTTAAGACTCAAGCGTCTGTTTGGCAATACAATGATATTTACAGCGGGAAAATTCATCTCAAAGCTGATGGTCTTTTTCATGATGCCGCTGTATACCGCGTGTCTGTCCGAGGCGCAGTATTCCACCGCTGATCTGATCACCCAACTGGCAAATCTGCTCATTCCGCTTGCGTGCCTTGGCATCAGTGAGGGCATTTTCCGCAATGCTGCCGCCAAGGAAGGGGATAAGGAGGCGTTTTTCTCCAGCGGTGTTGCCATTTTGTGTATCAGCATGCTTTGCTTTTTGCTGCTCTCACCGCTGATTTTGCTGTTTGAGTATTTTGCACCATACCTTTGGCTGATCGTATTGTTCGTGATTGGCTCAAACGTTCATTCCGTCTGTGCACAGTACGTCTGTGCCATAGGCAAGACCAAAACCTTTGCTGCGCAGGGAATTCTCAACACCGCGCTCAACATCGCGTTCAATCTGCTGTTTTTGCTTGGCTTTGGCATGAAGGTGGAAGGGTACGTGCTCAGTGTCGTATGTGCTGATTTTGTGACCACGCTTGTGCTCATCGCGTACTGCAGGCTGTGGCGTGCCTTCTCGGTCAAAAAGATATCCAAGCCTTTGATGTGGGATATGCTGCGCTTTTCGCTGCCGCTCATCCCCACCACGGTATTCTGGTGGATTACGGGTGTGTCTGACCGCTATCTGGTCGCACGCATGCGCTCGGATACCGAAAACGGCTTGTATGCCGCTGCATATAAGATCCCCACGCTGCTGACGTATATGGTGTCGGTGTTCAACGAGGCGTGGCGACTGTCCGCAGTCCGAGAGTCGGACAATGAAGGAGAGTGCGCAGCATTCTTCTCCAAGGTGTTCCGCTATTACGTGGCAATCGTTTTCGTGGGCGGTGCATTTCTTGTGGCATTTGCCAAGGTGTGTTCGATCATTTTGTTTGCGGATTCCTATTACGAGGCGTGGCTGTACGTGCCGATTTTGGTGGTCGCAACCGTCTTTACCTCGTTTGATTCCTTCCTTGCCACCGCGTACTTTACCAAGAAAAAGACTATGGTATCCTTTTATACCTCCATGCTGGGCGCGGTGCTCAATATCGTGCTCAACCTGATCTGGATTCCTGCATGGGGAGCAGTCGGTGCGTCGCTTGCCACCTTTGTCAGTTATTTTGCGGTGTTCGTGCTGCGCGCGGCAACCATGCATTATTTTATTCGCTTCAATTTGCAGATCCCCAGAATCACACTCAATACCGTGCTGCTTGGCGGCATGGTTGTCATCATGATGACAGAGCCGCCCTTCTGGATGCTGTGGATCGGCATTTATACCGCGATCGTGGTGGGCGTTAACGCTCCCGCACTGTTCTCAATGCTTAAGATGCTGCCCGAGATGCTGAAGGGAAGACTCGGACGCTAAAAAATATGAGAAAAATGTAAAATATTTTTCCAAAACCTATTGCATTTTTCAAAAGTATATGATATAATATCCGTTGCGTGCTATGAGCACGGCAATTAGAACGGGTGGTCCGCTGCATGCTCGCAAGAACATCCGAATGATAAGGAGGGCCATCATGAACATTATCGAGGCTTTTACAAACGAGCAATTGAAGAAGGAAATTCCTTCTGTCAACGTTGGTGACACTGTACGTGTACACAACAAGATCAAAGAGGGTTCCAGAGAGAGAATCCAGCTTTTCGAAGGCACTGTTATCGCTAAGCACGGTGCAGGCATTTCCGCTACTTTCACTGTAAGAAGAATTTCTTATGGCTGCGGTGTTGAAAAGACTTTCCCCATCCACTCTCCCAACGTAGTAGCTGTTGAGACCATCCGTTACGGTAAGGTCAGACGTGCAAAGCTGTACTACCTGCGCGGCAGAGTTGGTAAGGCTTCTAAGGTTAAGGAAAAGATCTAATCTTAGAGATAGAAAAGGTGAATGCGTTTCTGCATTCACCTTTTCTATTGTGCGCGCCTTCAAAAATTGTTGACTGCTGCGTTGCTCCTTGAAAGCGGCTCGACGATCGTAAGATCGCCTTCGCCTTGCTTTCTCCGGTGCGCCTTGCATTCAAGCAATTTTTGCGCGGCTACGTTTTCGGGCGGATATGGAATCCGCCCCTACGGGGTGCGCGGGCGTTCACAGAACACCCCTACGGTGTCCTTGCCCGCTACGGTGCGCCTTGCATTCAAGCGATTTTTGCGCGGCTATGTGGGGGCATTATTGTTGTGCATCCGAAAAATTGGTTGCATACCGCGTTGCTCCTCGCGTGCGGCTCCATAGGGGGCATTCACGAATGCCTCGCGAAATCGGACGTGCATACGGGTGTAATTCCGTAGGGACAGGCGTCCCCGACTGTCCACATTGAAACAAAATTACTTATTGCAGGGTGGACAGTCGAGGACGCCTGTCCCTAC
>JAFNZX010000172.1 GCA_017382615.1 Clostridia bacterium
GGTATTGTTTTGCCCGGAGGAATGCCCGGCACTAAAAACTTAATGGCAAACGCTACGGTTTGCAATGCCGCAAAAACCGCATTCAAAAAGGGTAAGCTTGTTGCCGCAATTTGTGTCACGTGCTCCCATTCGGACCACGTGTGCGTATGGCAGCCGCAAATGGTGCAGGTACCGTCCACACCGTTATGCTCCAAATTCAAAATATAGATCTCACAAGGTTCAGCATCGCACCACATGGCAATATTGACCGCTACCGCGCCTTCGGGAACGACCAGATATCCGCCGTTCGCACTCGCTTCAGAATAAGTCTGCGCGGCTGTCAGGGTTTTGGCTATTCCGTATTTGCTAAAGAAGGTGACACGGATGCCGTTGGTCGAGGCGTTGCCGTTACTGCCCGCCGCCGCGAATGCGGTTGCGTAAATGCGGTCACCGGGGTTGATCCAAACGGTCACCGATTCCACACCGCCTTTTTCGTAAATGCCCCATTCCTCGCCGTTTGCAAAGTAGTAAGGATCGTGCTCCAGCACCTCCCAGAGGTTGAGCCCTTGGCAAACTTTTTCGGGCAGCTCGCTGATATGCTGCTCAAAATGCTCATACGGATGCATTTCATTGACCTTGACATCCGCACCGCTCACACTTGCAGATAGCGTCCCGCTCATGCGCTCGTCTTGTGCCAGCAGGTCATAATACTGCCAGCTCATCCCCTCGGAAAACGTATACGTAACGTTTTTGGATTCCCACAAGGGGCAAACTACAGGGACAACAAGCGTCCCGCTTGCGCCTTGAGTAGCTGCATCGATATCGGTAATCGTGCTATAACCATTCCATCCGACAAACTTTACACTCGTTTGTACTTCGGGAGCTTGCTTGATTCCGAGAACGTACAGAATATTGCGCACAGATTCTCTGCCGATCTCGTTATAGCCGATCTGATTATAGTGAATAGAATCATGCACGGCTGCAGGAGTGGTAGGTGTATACCATGCCTCCTTTTGCGCGACTTGGGTCGTATAGTCTACTTTGCCATTCGGATACTGCGCATTGAAATACGCTGCTACACCGTTCGTGCCGTCGGGCATCCATACCCAATCCTCACCAATGGTGCATACAACGTGAATATCAGAAAGCGCAGGGTTGTTGCCCATCCAGTACTGTGCCACACGAGGTCCGGTCATGCGCAGATCCTGGAAGGATTCGTGATATTTCTGCGAGGTCGTATTGGCATCCACACCGTCTCTGTAGCCAATGCCGTAGGAATTGCCCGCACGTACGGGGATGATGCCCGCAAACTCAAAAATCTCGTCCTCAGTGGAAACGTCCGAATCAGCATCAAAGGCAAGGGAGGATTTCAGCCCCTCGTGCATTGCAAGATATTGCTGCACGTATTTTTCTGCCGTCATGGTTGCATCGCTGCATCCCTGACACCAAAAATACCCCATATGCGAAAATGTAAAGTGCCCTGCTGCAATTTCCTTTTGCAGCGTATCCTGACATGCTCCGAACAACAGTACGGCTTCCTTAAAATTCGTTGCACCGGGCTGCCAAGAAGAAATGGCGCTGCCGCCGTGTGCCGCATTGACCACCCAAATTTTCTCTCCCGTTTGCTTGACCCACTCGTAAGCAAAGCCGCTGTCAGGACCAAACGTGCCTGCACCAGCTTCTGTGAGCGAGTTGATAGGATAAAAGCTCAAATGCTCGGTCGTACCCTCAACGTTTATCGTACTGTATTCCCCGGTCAGAGCACTTGCTGCAAATTTCGTGGCATTATTGACGTTCATTACGCCTGCAGCGTCGCCGCGGTCATCGCCAAATGTGGCGTAGACCATACCGTCGGGACAAACGATGCTTTGGTTGGCATCGCCTTCGCTGCCGCGCATATTGCTCTGCCCGATCAACAAAATCAAGCTGATGGGAGCAGCCTTAACCTCAATCTCATAAAGCACACCGTCAATGCGCACCTTGGCAGTGCCGATACCGGTTGCGATCAGCCGGTCGCCCGAAAGCGTGATAACCGCATCGTCGGGCGTACCGTCTGCAACACCGTAGCCCACTTTAAAGGAGGTAGGCGTTCCCGCGTCAATCATTTCAACCGTCTTTCCGGTAACGTCATAGCGGTCGTCGTAGCGAAAGGAAAGTGATTCAACTGAATCAGTTTTTCCGCACGCCGTGCAAACACCGTCCTTATAGCTATGCCCCGTCGGCTCGGTAAAATCCGCTTCGTAGGAATCTCCGCACGCAGAGCAGGTATAGACTGTCCAGCCGCCATGCTCGCAGGTTGCGGGAATGGTGACGGTGGTGTAAGTATGACTTGCTGTCATGATAAAGGCTGCTTCCGTATAATTACACGTTGCGCAGATACGTACTTTCAAGCCTGTCTTTTGGCAAGTGGGGGCAACGATTTCAACCCAATCACTGAATGTATGTGTATGCGTAGGCTTTTCGGGAATCTCCACGGGTTCAAGAACAGTACCATCAGTCAACGTGATGATCAGACGACCTTGTTCATCAAACTCCACCTTCTGGATCGTCGCACCGGTTTCACCTTTATCACCCTGCGGGCCTTGAGGACCAACGGGGCCTTGTTCGCCCTGTTCGCCCTGTTCGCCCTGCTCACCCTGCGGGCCTTGAGGTCCAACGGGACCTTGTTCACCTTGTTCGCCCTGCGGGCCTTGCGGACCTACGGGGCCTTGTTCGCCCTGTTCGCCTTGCTCACCCTGCGGACCTTGAGGACCAACGGGGCCTTGTTCGCCCTGCACATTACAAGCCGTAAACAACAAAGACAGAAACAAAACTGCTGTCAAAATAAGTAATATCGTCTTTTTCATA
>JAFNZX010000173.1 GCA_017382615.1 Clostridia bacterium
GGCGGGTCACAAAATTCGCAAATAACTAAGTGGTTTGATGCGTATGTACCATATCTCGTAATAGTTTCTGCTTATGATCCCTCGTCTAGTGATTCAGTAGGCGAATTCTATCTTTATATAGAGTAAATCACAGACACCCCACCGAAAATCGGTGGGGTGTCTGTATATATAGGAAATGGTTACCACTCTAACTTGATCTCTTCGTTCTGCTCAGAGGAGTCGTAGATTGCCTGCATCATACGCGCGGTGATGATGACCTGGTCGATGTGAGAGGGAAGCTTCTCTCCCGTCTTGATGCAACGGATGAAGGAATCGATCTCATTCTGGAACATGTGCACGCTTTCGTACTCGGGTACTTCCTTGGTCAGCTTGCCGTCCTTCGTGCCAAACACGGTAAAGTTGCCGCCGTAATTGAGGCGCACGCCTGCCTTGTCGCCAAGGAAGTCGATATAGCACTCGCCCACGCCGATATTCTGCGCCCACGCGCCGTTGAAGGTGATGGTGGGGCCCTCGGTGCGGATAAAGCCGGTCACGCTGTCGTCCACGTCGTAGGTGCCGTTCAGATCCTTTGTATCTTCAGCCCACATGCCCTCGTACACGTAGTTCGGCATATCTGCGCCCAGCTTGCAGAACGCCTTGCCCGAAACGGTCAGGGGTTTTGGGTCACCCGTGCAGTACATGACGATATCAAGGTAGTGCACGCCCCAGTCGATCAAAGCGCCGCCACCCGCGATCTCCTTGGTGGTAAACGCGCCGCCAAGACCGGGAATGGAACGCCATGCGCGGAAGGACACGTACACGTGATACACCTCACCCAAGGTCCCTGCCTCAATCAGCTTTCTGATCTCGCCCACGGCGGTGTTGAAGCGGTTGACTACACCGATGTTGAGCACCTTGCCGGATTTATGCTGCGCATCCTGCATCAGCTTTGCCTCGGCATAGGTTCTTGCAGCGGGCTTTTCACAAAGCACGTGCTTGCCGTGCTCCAAAAAGTCAATGGCAATGGTGGTATGCATGCGATTGGGCGTGCAGACCGAAACTGCCTCGATCTCGGGGTCGTCCAAAATCTCATGGTAATCCACAATCGCCGTGCCGCAACCGTATTTTTCAACTGCAGCCTGTGCCTTTTCGGGGATGATGTCGCAGAAATACTTGATCTCCACCTCGGGGTTATTCATATATGCGGGAATATGTGCACTGTTTGCGATCGTACCGCAGCCGATCACGGCAACCTTTGTTTTGCTCATGGCGTGCCTCCTATGTATGAAGTATTGCTTTTATTATACAGTAAAAAATGCTTTTCGTCAAGAATTATTGCGTATGTTCATACTATGTTAAAAAGTTTTTGATACAATGATGAAAATGATACCGATATCGGAGGTTACCGTGACAGTCAAGATCGTAAAGCTGCACCCCAATGCCAAAATTCCCACGTACGGCAGCACCGACGCAGCAGGTGCGGATCTGTACGCATGCATCGATGCACCCGTTGCTATTCTTCCGGGGCAGACCGTGTTGATCCCCACAGGGCTTAGTATGGAGATCGAGCAAGGCTTTGCAGGCTTTATCTATGCGCGCAGCGGGCTTGCCACCAAGCGCGGTCTTGCTCCCGCCAATAAGGTGGGCGTGATCGATTGTGATTACCGCGGGCAGGTCATGGTGTCCTTGCACAATCATACCGATCAGCCTCAGCAGGTTGAGCCCGGTGAGAGGGTAGCGCAGATGGTGTTCGCTCCCGTATATCAGGCGGCATTCTACGAGGTGGACGCGTTGGGGGAGACCGAGCGCGGCACGGGCGGCTTCGGCTCTACCGGTACTAAATAAGGCTTTCATAAAATTAACATATTTCTGGAGGAAAACATGAACGCAAAGAAACTAATTTCCATGCTGCTTGCAATGCTGATGCTGGGCGTTTGCTTTGTTGCTTGCGACAAGGGCGGGGAAGAGGGCACGACCGAAACGCCCACTGAGCAGCCTGCTACGCAAGACACTGAGGCTCCCACCACCGAGCAGCCTACCGAGCAGCCCACACAAGCAGAGACGACTACCGAGGAAGAGACCACCGAGCCCGAGCCCCCCGAGGAGCTGCTGGCTTACGATACCTTTAACCTGAACACTTACATGAAGCCCATCTGGAAGGGCAAGTACGTGTACAACGAGACCGTGATGTTCGTCGGCATGGAGGATCAGGCTGCGCTGCTGTACACGCCCGACGAGATCCTTTCCGTGACCTCTTACGACCTTAAGACCACCTATGAAAAGGGCAAGGACTACGACGTTGTGGACGGCAAGCTGGTGCTCTTGGAGGGCACGCGCATTCCCGTTATTGCTTTTGATCAATACTACCACAAGCAGCAGATTGCCGGTATGCCCGCACAGCTTGAGGTAAAGGTGGACGGTCAGAGATACTACGTATACTGGGGCGAGGGAACGACCATGACCCGGTGGCAGGTTGCCGTAACCTATACCCACAGCCAAACCTGGGAAGGCTTTAAGCCCGAAAAGTCCGATCAGTTTACCAAGCTGATCAGCAAGCTGGAAGCAGGTGAGGACAACGTCACCATGATCTTCTACGGTGACAGTATCACCTTCGGCGCAACCTCATCCAGCGGTGCAAACGTGCATCCTTACGCGCCTCCCTATACCCAGATGTTTGTTCAGTACCTGGCACAGAAGTACGGCTATACCATCAAGTACGTCAACACGGGATTGACCGGTACCTGCCCGCCTCCCGCAGAGGATACCGTGTTTGGTACCAACGGCACCATTACCTATATCAACACCGCTGTCGGCGGCTGGACCAGTGCAGACGGCTATAACAAGTTTGATCAGTACATTGCGCCTTACGTAGAGGACCACGGCTGCGATTTCTTCCTGCTTGCTTTTGGCATGAATGATGCGGGCAACTCTGCAAGTAATGAAAAGAAGGCGATCAAGAAGATCGCTGACAAGCTGTATGCTATCGCACCCGAGGCTGAGATGCTGCTGGTAGCGACCATGATCCCCAATCCCGAGGCAATCAACGGCTGGTACGGTAATCAGCATAAGTTTGAAAACGCATTTGAGAGCCTTGCAAAGGACTACGTTGCGGACGGCAAGTCCTGCGCGGTTGCAAAGATGACCAGTATGAGCCAGAGAATTCTGGAGAACAAGCGTTTCCGCGACCATACCGGTAACAACATCAACCATCCCAACGACTTCCTTGGCAGACTGTATGCCCAGGTCGTATACGAAACCGTCATCGGATATTGATCCGCTACGCGTTATCTTCAAAAAAGCTGTCGAGAGATCGGCAGCTTTTTTTGCGCGTGCAATTTTGCGGGTAGAATTATTAAACAAAATGAACGAATAATGAACGTTTGAATCGGATTCATGCAAAAATCGTGCCAAACAGCTTCAAAAAGCTGCCAAAAACGTGCAAAACAGTGCAAAAAAGCGTTGTTTTCCTGCCCAAAAAACTTAAGATTCGACTCTTGTTCGGTGTTATAATGATTGGGAAGCCTAAGATTTGGAGGAACATAATATGCAATCAATCAAGGAAGAGCAGATTTGCTGCGCTACGTACAGGGTAGGAGACATTGAAGTAAGAGCAAGCCTTTTGGCTGCGCAGCAAGGTGTAAAGCATCAGTATTCCATATTACTGGAGCACGAGGGGGAGCGCGCCTTGTGCGAAATCGGGACGCAGGTGCAGCTTGCAAAACGTATGTTTTTTAACGTAGTATTTGGCGGTGTGACCGCATGTACGCTTGCGGACGTGGCGGAGGATTACTTAGCAGGCAGCAGCCGGATTGCAATCGATGACTTGACAGAATAATTGCTTTGCGGTATAATTGTGATAATAAGCAGAAAGGCGGATTTTCACATGAGCAGTGCAAGCATAGATTTCTCAAAAATTACGGGGCGTATCAAGCCCTTGCACGGCGTCAACAACGCGCCGGAGCCGGATTGCGAGGCGGGTTACCGTGACGTGCTGGCTAAAGCAGGCATTCCGTTCGTGCGTCTGCACGACATGGGTGGTCACTACGCAGCGGCAAGATACGTGGATATCGCTAACGTGTTTCCCGACTTTGACAAAGACCCCGCAGACCCCGCAAGCTATGATTTTGCCTTTACCGATTGGCTGATCGCGGATATTTACAGACAGGGAAGCGAGGTCGTATATCGCCTTGGCGCCAGCATTGAATGCGAGCATTTTATCAAGCCGCGCAATATTTTTCCGCCTGCGGATAACTACAAATGGGCGCGCATCTGTGAGGGCATTATCCGCCACTACAACGAAGGGTGGGCTGACGGTTATCACTTTGGCATTCGCTATTGGGAGATTTGGAACGAGCCGGATAATATGCCGGAAATTGCAGATAACCCTATGTGGAAGGGAACACCCGAGCAGTATTACGCACTGTATGAGGTCGCATCGCGTCACTTAAAGGCATGCTTTCCGGATCTGATGATCGGGGGATATGCCAGCTGCGGTTTTTACGCGGTGCTGGGCGGCTACGTCAAGGCGGCAAACAGCTCCGAGAGAACCGAGCATTTTATTGACTTTATGCACGGCTTTTTGGCACATATCCGCGCGAAGAATTGCCCCTTGGACTTTTTCTCGTGGCACTCTTATGCGGATGCCGCAAGTAACGTGATCTTCGCACAGTACGCGCGCAAAACGCTTGATGAATACGGATATACGCAGACCGAAACACACCTCAACGAGTGGAATCCCGGACGTGACGTGCGCGGCACAACGCAGGATCTGGCAAATATTGCGCAGATGCTGTGCCGTATGCACCAAACCGACGTGCGCGTGATGAACTACTACGACGCACAGACGGGGTCAAC
>JAFNZX010000174.1 GCA_017382615.1 Clostridia bacterium
ATGAATAATTTTGGTAGAAAACCCTTGCGTCGCAAGGGTTTTCTTATAATCAAAGGTGGTAAGTATCCCCCATATGTGTCATCCTGAGCGGAGGACGTCGCGCATCCCCCTATGTGTCATCCTGAGCGAAGAGAGGTCGCAGAGCGACCGAACGAAGTCGAAGTTTTGCGGAGCGATATTTCGCAGTATAAAACTGCGAAATGCAGCGGAGCAAAACCGACGAGGGAGTGCACAGGGCGCACGACCGAGGAAGGGATCTGCAAACGGTTTATGACACGCTTGCAAAGCCGAAGTTATATTTGATATGCGGACAGGCGTCCCCTGTCCGCATGATAAATAATATCTTTTGTCAAGCAGACATTGAGGTCACCTGCGCAGATCCCGCTGCGCGCTTTTGCTCGCTCGCCCGAAGGGCTCGACCCGCAAAAGTTCGACTGCGCGTGCAAGGCTGATTTTCACGCATCATGTTTTTTACAAATCCGCAGCCTTTCACGCTCCGCTCAGGATGACACGATGGGGGATGCGCGACCTCCCTCTGCTCAGGATGACCCATAGGGGATGTTCAGGATGACACACTAGGGAGGGCTTTTCATATTGATGACGTGCGAGGAATCAGCCTCCTTATTTTTTTAAAAATCCCGTTTCTCCTGTTGACAATCTGACCATGGTAATGATATAATATAAGATACTGTAATTATTATGGGGACTTGCGCCCGAAAGGACATGGAAATGAACCGTTTTGGTTATCGATATATCTCGTTTTTACTCATGATCGCGCTGCTTTTGTCGGCGCTTTTGCTGTTTGTCGGTTGTGCCAAAAGCAAGACGATCGAGGCGGGACAAGCCTTGACTCCCTACGATCTGACGGGCGACGCGAATGCCTCGTTCGGTGCGGATTTCGACCCCGATTGCGTCAATCACGCGGGCAAGTACACCTTTTCCGTCGTCAGTGGCGACAAGACGACCAAAATCAAGTTGACCGTTAAGGACACCGTAGCCCCCGCCATGCAGACAAAGCAGGTATACTGGGCTGTAGGCACAGAGCTGCCCGACCCCAAGTATTTCGTAGCTTCCACCACCGAGGTGGACAACTACACGGGTGAATACGTGGGCGAGCTGCCCAATTTCACCTCCTACACCGACTACCAAGTCAAGGTGCAGTACACCGATGCCAGCGGCAACAAATCTCCCGTATACGACGTGATTCTGACCCCCTGCAAGGACGAAGTGCCCCCCACGATCGAGACGCAGAATATCGAATGCCGCGTGGGTGACGGCATCGTTTGGCGCAACTTTGTCACGCTGTCCGATAACTGCGCGGGCGAGGTCAAGCTGACGGTGGATTCCTCCCGCGTCAATACCAACGAGGAGGGCAGCTACACCGTTTATTACACCGCGACCGACGCCTCGGGCAACGCATCGCAGGCGCAGGCGACCGTGCTGGTGGTGACCATGAACGTCACCGACGAGATGCTGTATGCCGAGATCGACAAGGTCATTGCCCGCATCATCACGCCCGATATGGACAAGGCAGCGCAATGCCGCGCGATCTATACGTACGTGCAGGGCAATATCGCCTACGTCAACACCTCCACCAAGGGCGACTGGAAATACGCCGCGTATATGTCGCTGTTCTCCACGGGTACGGGCGATTGCTACAGCTACTTTGCCGCATCCAAGGCGTTTTTTGAGCGTTTGGGTATTGAGAACCTTGACATTCAGCGTCTGCCCGGCTATACCGATAACACGCACTTTTGGAGTCTTGTCAACATAGGCACCAAGGAATCTCCCGTGTGGTATCATTACGACTCCACCCGTCTGACCGCTGCCTATAACGTCAGCGGCTGCCTATTGACCGACGCGCAGGTGGACGCCTACGACGCATGGCGCGCAGGGGACTACTTCCGCATTTACGATAAGTCCAAGTACCCCGCAACCGATGTGCGCATCATTACCGACATCCCCGAGCTGACCCCCTATCTCAAATAATAAGGATTGACTATGCAAAACAACATTTTGGAATATTTGGAGCGCACCGTGGTGCGCCTGCCCGATAAGGTTGCCTTTTCGGACGGCACGTATGACATGACCTTTGGCGAGCTGTCGGCAAGTGCCAGGAGCATTGGTACGTATCTGCTTGATCACGGGCACGGACGCGGCTGCGTGGCGGTGCTCATGGACAAGCATCCCGTGCAGCTGGCAGCATTTTTCGGTGTGCTGTATGCGGGCGGCTTTTACGTAGCCCCCGATGCATCCATGCCCCCAAAAAGGCTGCAAATGATTATGGATACCGTGCAGCCTTGCATGATCATCTGCGATAAAAAGAATACGGCATTAGCGCAAACGCTGGGGCTGCCTACAGCACTTTACGATGATATTTGCGCATATCCCGCAAGGGACGCGCTGCTGGAGGCGGTGCGAAAAGCGCATATCGATACCGATCCCGCCTACGTGGTGTTTACCTCCGGCTCGACCGGTGTGCCTAAGGGCGTTGCGGCATGCCACCGTTCGGTCATCGATTATACAGAAACGCTGTGCCGCGCGGTCGGATTTGACGAGCATACCGTGTTCGGCAATCAGACCCCTCTGTATTTTGACGCGCCGCTTAAAGAGATCATGCCTACCATCAAGTACGGTGCTACGGCGTATCTGATCCCCAAGCAGCTGTTCATGTTTCCCGTCAAGCTGTGCGATTACCTCAACGAGCACAAGATCAACACCGTGTGCTGGGTAGTCAGCGCACTGACCATGATCTCGTCCTTGGGCGTTTTGGAAAAGAATCCGCCCAAGTACTTAAGCACCGTGTGCTTTGGCAGCGAGGTCTTTCCCAAAAATCAGTATGAAATGTGGCGCAATGCCTTGCCCAAGGCAAAGTTTTTCAATTTGTACGGTCCTACCGAGGCAACCGGCATGTCCTGCTATTGGGCAGCGGAGCGCGTGCTGGAGGCGGACGAGCCTATTCCCGTGGGCAGACCGTTTGACAATACCCGCATCCTCTTGATCAACGAGCAGGGCAAGAGAGCAGAGCAGGGCGAGGTCGGTGAGATCTATATTTCGGGCACCTGCGTTACGCTGGGCTATTACAATAACCCCGAAAAGACCGCCGAGGCATTCGTGCAGAACCCTCTGCAATCGGCATATCCGGAGATTGTGTACCGCACGGGAGATCTCGGCAGATACAACGATCACGGTGAGCTGGTGTTCGTCTCGCGCAAAGATTCGCAGATCAAGCACATGGGACACCGCATTGAGCTGGGCGAGATAGAAGCCGCCGCAGCTACCGTGCAGGGCGTGCATCGCGTGTGCTGCGTCTATCCCGCACAGCACAAAAAGATTGTCATGTATTACGTCGGCGACGTTGAGCCCTTGGCGCTTTCCAAGGAGCTGCGCCTCTTGCTGCCGCGCTATATGCTGCCCGCTGCACTGCATCAGCTGGACACCATGCCGCTGACCGATAACGGCAAGCTCAACCGCCGTCTGCTTTTGGAGCAGGCAACCCAAAACGATCAATAATCACACAGGAGATATATCATGGAAAAACTCATTGAAATTATGCAGAATTTGCACCCCGACGTTGATTTTGAAACCTATGACGGTCTTGTGGACGACGGCATTCTGGACTCGCTTGACATCGTCACGCTGATCACCGATATCAACGACGCCTTTGACGTGTCCA
>JAFNZX010000175.1 GCA_017382615.1 Clostridia bacterium
CCTGGACTTACCAAGCGCCACTTCTTAAGCTAAAGCAGCAACCGAGAGCACGCATCCCCCCACGTGTCATCCTGAGCAAGAAAACACCCCGGTGCGGGTGTTTTCGCGTAGAACTTTTCAAAATCTGCAACGAATTGCTGATTTTGAAAAGTCAAAACGCCTCAGCGTTTTGAGGATCTGCGAACGAGGGGTGATGCATCCGCCCGAGATCCCGCCTTACGGCGCGCTTCGCGTTCGACTTCGCTGCGGCTTTGCCGCATCTCCGCTCAGGATGACACGGGCGGGCAAAATTCGCGTTTCATATCCTTTTGAATCTTTTGCCCATACTTATTTCAATGTACCGCTCCACCAACTCTTTGTTTTTCTCAGTACAAACGATTTGAATTCTCTTTGCTTTTTTGCTGTTGGAGCAGCCGCGAATGAACCTACACTCCGGTCTATTTCTTATACTTTTATCATAGATGCATATCCACGTATCATAAACAGATACGTTTTCTTTACTCAGATAAGCTTTGCGAGGCCGGCTACTATAGGTTATCAACTTTTCTATACGCGCAACGGTGTTCGATACCTCTAATCGCACAATCACTCCAAATACCCATTTTACTGTTAAATACCCATCTGCAAAATAAAAATACTGCATATTGCGCAATGCCATGATCAGTGTGACAACGCTCAAGCTAAGCATAACAACACTCCACATGGTTTTTATGAGTACGGGATCGTTTGCCCAAATATAAAACGGTGCCACAGCAAGAGCAAGCAAAAAAAAGGATAGCACAAAATTCACGATGTAGGTATATTTCGGATAGCACCTATGTTTCACGGTTACGTAACTCCTTTCTTTTTTTGGGTGACCGAGCCATAGCGAGATCGTCCCCCCCTATGGCTCAATGTTTCGTTTGCAGTAACAACCTTGCAGGCAGATTTTACTCCGCCTCTGCCCTGCTCTTTTTCTCCTTGACCTTTTTCACAACCTTTTCGGGCAGGTCGCAAAGGAAATTGATGCCCTTGTTGATCCACAAAATATCAAAGACGCAATTCTTGAACAGCGTGATGATCGAGGTCACAAACCAGATCGCCAGCACCACGCCAAAGGACGCAAGCACCATTTTCCAGGTGGGATAGTCCGAGAACTTTCTGAAGGAATGCCACAATTCGTCCCAATACCACCCCGCCGAGCACACGTGCAGCACAAACACGCCCCACGTTGCCTTGGCAAAATTGGCAATCAGCAGCTTGACGGGCTTACCCTTGATCTTAAGCTGCATGAAGAACAGGAGCAGCATGGTTGCCATGATGACCATGCAGGGAGAGACGTAGCTGATCAGATTGTCGCTGTACTGATACGTCACAGAATCCTTTTCAATCAGCCCCGCGTCGTACTGCTTTTCTATGTAGATCATCTTGAACCACGCAACAAATGCAGAGAGGAAGAACGCAGGCAGCGTCACAAACCACTTTGCCCACTTGGGTGCGCCGTAAATGCGGAAATACGCGCCTATGACGTACAAGCAGATCAGCCAGATCGTCGTATACCCTCCGCCAAGGCTGTAATTGTCCTTGTGCATAATCAGCTTGAAGAGTGCGGGTACCTGCAGCCAGAAAATGATGACGATATGCTGCCAACGCTTGATCGACAAAAGCCCCTTGTTGATCAGCGGGATCAGCGGATACATGAAAAAGTAGGCGCACAAATACCAAAGCTCGCGGTGTGAAAGCGGCAGCATACCCGAGATCCACCATTCCTTTTGCACCTCAATCGAGGGAATGAAAAAGTGCGCGATAGCGGTAATGGCTGCGATCAGCACCACCGTCTCCACCCACAAAAAGATAAAACGGCGGAACTTGAACTTGGTTTTGACGTTGGCAAAGCCCGAAATGATGGCATAGCAGTTGACCGAGCAATAGCCGATGGTTTCCAAAAGCCACGCAACCTGATAGTTGGTGGAAAGATACTCGGAATACGGGCGCACACCGCCGTGCCCCATGACGTGCAACAATATCACAAGGATCATGGACACAATGCGGAACAACTCCACACCCATGTTTCTCTCGCTCTTTTGCGGCGTGGCGGGCAGCATCTCGGCTTGTACCGTTTGCGGTTTTATCGTAAGTTCTGTCATGATAATTCTCCTTTTCTCTCTATCGGACTGTAGCGCGGTCGATTCGTTCAGTCGCCCCTACAAACGATCTATTGATATAGACGATATTTTTGCGAAAATGTTCCGTGTTTTTGATAAAAAAACAAAATTACAGATTCATTTGATACTTCTTTATGAAATACAGCTTATGCAAGGACAAAAGCCCCAGCGACATCAAGCTGCTCAGAATAACAAAACACACCAACACGACCACGATCACCGTGCTTTGCTCCGCGTTTCGAAAAATTGCCGCAAAGCTCATGCCTGCCATACCTGCGCCAAAACCCACAGCCGTTGCGCTGCTTTTCGCGGTTCTTTTTTTACTGTATATTTTCTTTTTTAACAAGATATGTATTCTCATACCAACAAACAGCGGAATGCACATCACCGGCAAATACATAAGCAATAGCCACGGTGTAAATCCCTTCCACATAACAAAATACATCAGCTCGAGAATGGATAGGTTAAGAACCCATGTCCCATATATGAAAGCATCCAAGCACAAGGCATCTTGCAGCGTCAGTCCATACGAGGAAAGCTTGAACGTCGTTATCACGCAAGCAACAGAGACAATGAGCATAACAATGAGCAAAAATGGCCAAAATCCGCCCAGTATCGCCCCCGGAGCCATTCCTCCAATCAAAGCGAACACGAGGGGCACGAAACATTGCGTCCTATATAATTTTTCATCTTCTTTAAATGCCGAGCCAAGGGAAACGTACTCTTTGACTTGCTCTTGCAGCATGATTTCTCCTTTCTCAGGAATCCCACTTGATTCCCATAGTTTTCAGTCTTTGTATATAGTACAGCTTGACAAGCGCGTCAATCCCGATCAGCATCACACAACCGACAAAATATGCCCCGATCGCGCACAGATACAGAACCGTATCCGTATCCAACTCAAAAGAGCTAACAAATGATCTTACCAACAAGTGCGAGTGCCCGGCGCATGGAATCAACGGAAGAAGTAACGGGATGATCACTTCTCCTTTTTTCTTCTTGCGTAAAAAGGCGTTTGCTTTTGTTTTTCGGTGGATTTGCCAAAACGATAAAATGACCAATATCACAGGAATCACGTACGAAAGTCCGTACCACGGTGCTTGCACGCGCTCAAAAGCGATCATGCTAAGTCCCAGAAATGCTCCGCTGTATGCCACACAAGAGAACGCAGCGTGCGCGATATCCCCTTTTCTTGTCATGGGCTTGCTTGCAATGATGAGGCAGCATACGCAATAGGCTGCCGTCAACAAAAGAATCAACACCTCAACGACCGCGGTCAACGCATTGTAAGTAAATCCAAGGGGCGACATGACCAAAAAGCCCAAAAAACAACCGATTCCGTGCTTCAACACCTTTTTTCGGCTTACAAGCGGTGTAACGTCGCGTCCGCTTTGCACGCACGCAAGCATATTTTCAATCTTCATAACCTTACTCCTTTACGCTCCGGCACGCGCTCCTTTTGAGTGCATATCTGATAAGCATCGCTATTTCATATGGTTTCCTTTCCGATCAGCTGTCTTGCTCAAGAATCCCAATCAGCTCTTCTGCTGTAATGGGATAATACACATTCAGCCCCATGTGCAAGTAATACTGATCTTCATAGCGGCAAATGGGAGCGTAGGTATACATAAAGTCATATTCGTATGAAGTAAAGATCGCCGTGCAGAGCTCTTGCATGTCTTGACTGTATGATATGGGCGCGGCAAGATCCACAATCTCTCCAAGCTTGACGGATGCCTGCGTACGCCACGTGCCTTGCTTTGTCGGCACCTCGCACACAAGCTCTGCCGTCATGATATCGGGGATCGGGTAATCCTGCAGCACACAGTAAAACGGCTGCACACCTTTGCAACTCAGAAAAATCGGTGTTCCCTGTTCGGTCACGGCTTTTTCGGACACGTGTACGTCGTAATTACAGTAAAAATGCAATATTTTTCTTTGGTGGATCTTACCTGCATATTGCATCCTTTGATCATCAAAAAGCCAGCCTGTTCCATCCTGACCCACGTATACGTTTCCGTTATATATGACCGTATTGTCCTCGCCGTGCAGCATCACGATATCCGAATCATGATACACCAGCTTTTGCAAAACAGGCTTTCCCATAAACAAGGGCTCGTCCGCATGATATGCGCGGTAGCGAAAAATCGGGATCGCCACAAATACCGTAGCCACTGC
>JAFNZX010000176.1 GCA_017382615.1 Clostridia bacterium
CATTTTTTCGCAAAAAGTTCCGTTTTTTTGAAAAAAAACAAAAATTTTTTTGATAAATCTTTTTCGCTGGGGATTTTCCCGTCATGTATATTGCAAAAATCGGGATTTATGGTATAATGAAGAAAATGAAAGGAGGCGAGGGCATGATGACAAAGGCTTGGCTGGGGAAAAATACAGTATCATTGCAAGGCAAAACGGTGGCGATTTCCGGCTCAACGGGTGGGCTGGGCAAGGCTTTGTGTGCGCATATGGCGGCTTTGGGTGTTGCGCGTTTGATACTGCTTGACCGTAATGCGGGCAAGGCAGAGGCGCTGAAAAACGCGCTGACGCAACGGTGTCCCGATTTGTGTGTGGATATTGTTCTGACCGATCTTGCCGACATGCACAGCGTGGAAAATGCCGCAAAAACACTTGAAAAGCAGCCGATCGACGCGCTGATCCTCAACGCGGGCGCGTATGCCGTGCCGCGCTTTATCACCTCGTCGGGGTACGACAACGTGTTTCAGATCAATTTTGCCGCACCCTATTATCTTGTGCGCCGTCTTGCACCGCATCTGCAATCACGCGGGGGCAGAGTGGTGCTGGTGGGCAGCATTGCGCACAACTATTCCAAAACCGACCCTTTCGACGTGGATTTCCGCACGCGCAAAAAGGCTTCCTTGGTATACGGAAACGCCAAGCGATACTTGATGTTTGCCGCTCCCGAGGCGGCAGAGTGGGCGGGGCTGGAGCTTGTCGTCACGCACCCCGGCATTGCCGTGACGGGCATTACCGCGCATTACCCCAAATGGCTGTACGCGCTGATCAAATATCCCATGAAGGTCATTTTTATGAAGCCGAAGCGTGCGTCGCTGTCGATTTTGCGCGGGCTGTTTGAAACACCGCCCAAGGGCTGTTGGATCGGTCCGCGCGTCTTTGACGTGTGGGGCTTGCCGCGCACGAAGCGTCTGCGTACCTGCGACGAGCTGGAAAAAGCCTTTATCGTTGCCGAAGCGGAGCGCGTTTATCAAGATCTATGCCGCCGGGAGGGAAGAGCATGAGAGATATTTATGAGTGCTTGCTTGACATGCAAGAGGTTGCTTACGGCGACTTTGCCGCCAAGCTGTTGCCGACCATTCCGCGTGAGCGCGTGATCGGCGTGCGTTTGCCGCTGCTGCATAAGTACGCCAAAAAAATAGCGGGCACGGAGCAGGCAGCGCAATTTATGCAGGATCTGCCGCACAAATATTTAGAGGAAGATCATCTGCACGCATACCTGATCTCGCAAATGCGCGACGCGGATGCTTGCTTTGCTGCGCTGGACGCATTTTTGCCTTGCGTGGATAACTGGTCTGTATGCGACTCGCTGCGCCCCAAGGCTTTGACCAAGGACATGGCTGCGCTGCTTGCGCATATCCGCACCTATTTGCAAAGCGAACACCCCTACACGGTGCGATTCGGTATCGAGATGCTGATGGTGTATTGCCTGGACGAGCACTTTTCGCCTGATCATCTTGCTTTGGTCGCAGGTGTGCAAAGCGAGGAATATTACGTCAATATGATGATCGCGTGGTATTTTGCCACCGCGCTTGCAAAGCAGTGGGATGCGACAATTCCGTACCTTGAGGAGCGCAGACTATCCGCATGGGTGCACCGCAAGACCATACAAAAGGCGGTGGAGAGCTATCGCATTACCGATGCGCAAAAAGCCTATCTGAAGGGGCTACGATAAAAAGCAGGACAGGACGATGGGGCTGACAAATTAACGGTGAAAATATGTGAAGCAGAAGTCTTTAGTGGGCTTCTGCTTTTGCTATGGAGATATTACGCGCAGAAACCGGTTGTTTTCGCGC
>JAFNZX010000177.1 GCA_017382615.1 Clostridia bacterium
ACGCCCCCGTTCACATTCGCCGCCCGAAGATCGGAAAGCGACTCGCGCAGCAAGACATTCTCCAGGCGGAGAGCGTGCGAATATTCGCGCCTCGCGCGAAATTCCCGTACTTTTATTAACTATTAACGCTCCGTAGGGGAGCACTCCATATGCTCCCGTGGGTTTTGCGGGCAATTCGTGAATCACCCCTACGGGGGTTTGTGTCGGGCGATTCGTGAATCGCCCCTACGGGGGTTATGTCGGGCGATTCGTGAATCGCCCCTATGGGGGGTTGTGTCGGGCGATTCGTGAATCGCCCCACGAAATCAACATTCCTTACAACAGCAATCACCCGACAAGCCTTTTTGCTTATCGGGTGATGATTTTTATTCCTTGATCTCAATACCGTACATGCCCGCGTACCTGCGCGCCTCTTCCAGATGCGACGCGAAATACCAGCTCTGCTTAAAATACAGCTGCCCTTGTCTATCTGCAAATGCGTCAACGGGCGTGCCGTCGGGCTTGGACGCATGGCTGATGACCTTTTTCCCCGCATCTAAAATGCGGCAAAGCAGCTCATCGTGGTTGTTGTTGACGTTACCGGGGCTTGGTACCCATTGAATGCCCTTGATACCTTCCATACCAAGAATCGTATCCAGATGCACCAGCTCTCCCTCACCGTCCAGATGATACACCGCGTTATACAGTCTGTCCGCAGAGGAGGACAGCTCGGGCGCGACGAAGGTTTTGAACATATCGGGACCGATCATGAAGGAAAAATCCGATTGCAGAATGTAACCGGGACGTTCGTGATACAAGCCGTACCAATGCGAATATCCTTGTGCCTCGCCCTCCATGATGGCGTTGAATTTATCAAAGTACATAAACCACAGCTGCTGCAGCTCACCTACGCAGCGCAGCACCTCTTCGGGCGCGTCGTAAAGATCCATGAGCAGGTTCTCCGCACCGCGAAAGCTCTGCAAAACGTCCATAATACCGCCAAGATCGGTCATGCCCATCACGACGCTGCCGTGCCATTTTTCCATAGCCGCCTCGTAAAGGTTAGCAATACGGCGGTAGTAAGGATTCTGTTCGTCAAATTCAAAGTGCAGCTCCTCAATGGGAATATCCTTGCGGGGCGGCTCAAACCAAATGGTTTCGGGTGTGGAGCGAGGCGTACAGCCCAAAAAAGCCGCAAGCACACCGGGGCCAAAGCGTTGCGTGTAGAACATGGGGAACGCTTCACCGTGCCAGCGATGCGTATCCGAAGCCCGGTCAAAGGCATCTATAAATTCCTTGGGGTTAATGCTCGTATCCCATGCGGTCGTAAACCCCAGCGGAAGCTGATTTGCCTGCGCTTCGCCGCCGTGGCCAACGGTCAGAATGGGTATGATGGGACGATCAAGCTCCCCTGCCCACCATTTTCTGTAGGTCTGTCGCAAAGTCTCGTATTGTCCCCTATCAAAATGGATCGCCATACAATGCCCTCGCTTTCTATCAATTGCATTCATTATAACACACGCGCTGTACGCTGTATATAGTTTTATAAAAAATAATCGGTCTTTTTTGCCAATTTTTTTCGATTTCTATTGAATTTTTTATGCAAATCCGTTATAATGAGAGCAGCACGATTCCCCTTAATTTATGAACAACAGGAGAACGATATGATTTACGAAAAAAACACAAAGCAACCAAAGCTTGACCGTGAGCTTTTCAAAAACCCGACAGCAGAGTACCGCGGCACGCCCTTCTGGGCTTGGAACTGCGAGCTCGAAAAGGACGAGTTGCTCCGTCAGATCGACATTTTCAAAGAGATGGGGCTGGGCGGCTTCCATATGCATTGCCGCGCAGGTATGTCCACCACCTATCTTTCCGATGATTTTATGGATCTGGTCAAGGCATGCACCGACCACGCCGAGCAAAACGAGATGCTTTCATGGCTGTATGACGAGGACAAGTGGCCCTCGGGCTTTGCAGGCGGGTACGTAACCAAGGATCCTGCGTTCCGTCAGAGATTCCTTTGCTTTACCAGCAGCCCCGGCTACAAAACAACCGAGCACTCGGTTCTCATCGCCAAATTCGACGTTGTGCTGGATGACAAAAAATGCCTTGCATCCTACCGCCGGGTACAGGACGGTGACGAGATTCAGGGCACGCTATGGACGGTATGGCGCGAGATCGCGGGCAACTCCCCTTGGTACAACAACCAATCCTACGTAGATACGCTCAACAAGGCTGCCATTGATAAATTCATCGAAATCACCCACGAGCGCTACAAGGAGGCTGTCGGTGACCGATTTGGCACGGTCGTGCCCGCCATTTTCACCGACGAGCCGCAGTTTATGCGCAAGGGCACGCTCGCCTTTGCAGACAGCAAGCACGACGTGCATCTGCCCTGGACCGACGACCTGGAGGACACCTTCAAGGCAACCTACAAAGACTCCCTGATCGACCATTTGCCCGAACTCTTGTGGGATCTGCCCGCGGGCGAAATCTCACTGACCCGTTACCATTACCACGACCACATTTCCGAACGCTTTGCCAAGGCATTTGCCGACACCTGCGGGGATTGGTGCGAGGCAAACGGCATTGCCCTGACGGGTCATATGATGGAAGAGCCTACCCTGCACTCGCAGACCGCTGCCATTGGTGACTGTATGCGCTCCTATCGCGCGTTCGGCATTCCCGGCATTGACATGCTGTGCGCCTCCTTTGAGTTCACCACGGCAAAGCAATGCCAATCCGCGGTGCATCAATACGGCAAGCCCGGTATGCTCAGCGAGCTTTACGGTGTAACGGGCTGGGATTTTGACTTCCGCGGTCACAAGCTGCACGGCGACTGGCAGGCAGCTCTTGGCGTAACCGTGCGCGTGCATCACCTTTCCTGGGTATCCATGAAGGGCACGGCAAAGCGCGACTATCCCGCCTCCATGTCCTATCAGTCCCCTTGGTATACGCAGTATGCCCACGTGGAGGATCACTTTGGGCGCGTCAACACTGCGCTGACCCGCGGCACGCCGCTTGTCAAGGTGGGCGTGGTGCACCCCGTGGAAAGCTACTGGCTGCATTGGGGTCCCAACGAGCAGACCCAGCTGGTACGCGACAAGCTGGACGGCAACTTCCAAAGCGTTACCGATTGGCTGCTGCGCGGAAACATTGACTTTGACTTTATTTGCGAATCTACCCTGCCCGATCTCTGCCCCGAGGCGGGAGCACCCCTGCAGGTGGGTAAGATGGCTTACGACGTGGTCATCGTGCCCGAATGCGAAACCCTGCGTGCAACAACCTTGGCGCGCCTTGAGGCTTTCTTGGCTGCGGGCGGCAAATTAGTATTCATGGGGGACGCACCCAAGTACGAGGACGCAAAGCCCTCCGTGCGCGGCAAGGCACTCTTTGATCAATCCACGCGCATTGCCTTCTCGCGCGGTGCACTGCTCGAAGAGCTGTACGACGACCGCACGGTGGAGATCCGCAATTTCCAAGGTGCCTATACCGATAATCTCATCCACCAGATCAGACGCGACACTGACGGCTGCTGGCTCTTTATCTCACACGCCAACGAGCCCTACAACAAGCACCTCTCTCGCGCGCAGGGCATTCACGTCTACGTCAAAGGAAAATACAAGGTACAGCTGTGGGACACCCAAACAGGCGAGATCAAGCCCGTGCGCTACAGCAACCGTTCGGGCGGCAAGACACACATCATTATGACCTTGCACGATTACGATTCCGCGCTACTCTTCTTGGAGGATACGAATGAAGACGACGGCTATGAGCCCGTAGCACAAGCTGCTCCCACACCCATCAGCATTCAGCGCGCAACCGTTGGCTACGACGCATGGGCAAGTGCACCCGTAGCACCCGAGGCAAGCATTCCCGCAACCGTCCCCTTTACCCTCTCCGAGCCCAACGTGCTGCTGCTTGACATGGCAAGATACGCGCTGGACGACGCGCCACTGTCCGCACCCGAGGAAATTTTGCGTGCGGACGCCGCGATCCGCCGTCAGCTGGGCTATCCCGCAGGCAAGGCACAGCCCTGGGTCATTCCCGAAAAGCCCGCAGAGCATACCGTTACGCTGGAATACACCATTCAAAGCGACATTGACTACGCAGAGCCCTACCTTGCACTGGAGGACGCAGACCTTGCAACGATTCTCTGGAACGGTGAGCGTGTCAGCGCAAAGCCCGAGGGCTATTACGTAGACAAATCGATCCAAAAGATCGCGCTGCCTCCCCTGTGCAAGGGCGAGAACGTGCTGCGCGTGACCATCCCCTTTGCAGAACGCTCCAATTGCGAGGCAATGTATCTGCTTGGCGGCTTTGGCGTGCAGATGGCGGGCAGACTTGCAAAAATCGTGCCGCTACCCGAAACGCTGGGCTTTTCCGATCTGACCTACCAAGGATTGCCCTTCTATGGCGGTGAGGTTACTTATAAGATTCCCGTAAGCTGCGAGACCGATTGGAATGCCGTGATCAAGGTGCCGCATTTTGATGCTGTCGTCACCACTGTCAGCGTGGACGACGAGCAGCGTGCTGTGATTGCATATCCGCCTTACGCAGCAGAGCTTGGCACACTGCAGGCAGGCACGCATACCATTGGTGTGACCGCATTCATTTCGCGCCGCAACTGCTTCGGTGACGTGCATAACGCAGATGAAAAGCACCGTTGGCAGGGTCCGGCCGCTTGGGTCACCTCGGGTGACGCATGGACCTACGAATACCGCCTGCGCCGCACGGGTATTCTGACCACACCCGAGAT
>JAFNZX010000022.1 GCA_017382615.1 Clostridia bacterium
CCAGCCTGCAAATTCCTTGTCAAGCTCTACCTTAAAGGTGCGTGCCTTGTCGGACATGGTGACAACGAAGGAGTAAGAGAAGGTGCCGTCACCGTCGTAGTGCACCATGTAGCCGTCGTAATAGTGGTGGAAGCCCTTGGTGTCGGGACTATTGTGCGAATTGACCTTGTATTCCACCCACTTGCCGTCTACCTTTTCGTAGATCTTGGGAACGGTGAGTGCAGAGAAGCCGTAAACGCGCAGGGAAATGTTGTTCGCACCGCCGCTTAAGGTGAATTCAGCGGTGTCGTTTGCTGCCTTGATCTGAGGCAGGAAGATGGAGCTGATATTCTCGCCAACCGCAACGTCAACCTTCCAGGGATCGATGATCGAATTCTGACGTACGTCCAGCACGTTCTGATCGGGATGCTCAGCTCTGTAATCGGTCAGCTGAGAGCCCCAGGGCATGATGATGGCATTGATGGTAAAGGTGTCGCCCTTCTTCAAGGTAACCTGCTCCAGATCCAGCGTCAGGTAAGAAGCAAGGCTGACGTTCTTGACAACGAAGGGAGCAGTACACTTCTGACCGCCGATGATGAATTCCGAGCTTGCAACCAGGAAGGCTACGTTTACGTAGTCTACGGTGTTGCCCGTGTAGATCTTGCACATATCAAAGTAGGGGAACTGATCGCCCAGCGTGTAGTAAACGGGGGTGCTCTCTTCCGTGTTGGTTACCATTTTGGGCTGATTGGAAGCGTCCAGATAACCAAGCTTTTCGTAGTCGCCGCTCAGTCCGCGCACGGAGTAGAAGGAGAAATCACGCTTGAAGTTCTGGAAGGTAACGTCCTCCAGCACTTCGTAGGTCATCTGGTAATAGGTGCGGTTTTCGTCGGTCTGCGGCATTTCCATGTGATTATAGGTCACCTTGATCTTGCCGTCGTCCGAAATATAGCTCATATCAATATCCGCATAGGTAGGACCGTAGGAGTTGATGATGTTTTGCGTGTTGTCGGATGCGTAGTGCTTGCCGTCCTCGGTAAAGTACTGCAGGAATGCGTGCTGACCACCGTTGGTGTGCTGAGGCTGAATGCCGCTTTCGGGATCTTCCATTTCACTCCAAAGAGGCGCGGACATTGCGCGGTGGTCGGGCAGCGTGAACAGATCCTTGTGATAAACATAGTAGGGGGCAATGCAGTTGGATTCGCTGACGCCCGTGGAAAGGTGATAGTAGGGGGAGAAGAACTGGATAGAGCTGATCTGCTTGAGCGGGTAGTTGCCCCAGTTCTGGTAGAGATTGAGTACGGTGAAGTGCTCGGTCTTACCGGACTTGAGGGTTACGGGGAAGTAGGTCTCGCTGAATGCATCGTCGCCGCAGTCGAACAAGGGCTCTTCCTTTTCGTGGGTAAAGTTCTTGCAGACCTCCAGGGAAACGGGCAGCAGCATGTCGCCCTTGCCAAGCAGCACGCCGTTTTCAAGGCATGTGCCGTGCGCGTAGGTCATAACGTAGATATTGCGGTCAACGTCGTCGCCCGTAATATCAAAGACTAAGTTGTAGTGCTTATTCCAGGATTCGTAGTAGGGAGTGTTGAAGTTGCTCTGGGGTTCCATTTCAAACTGGTAAGCACCGCGAATGGCGTTGTAGCCAATAAAGGAAGCGTAGGGGGCTTTTTCGGTGTCAACCTTGATATTCTCGGCAGAAAGAGGATTGCGCTCCTCGTTTGCTGCCTTGCGGAATGCGTCAAAGTCGTGACCCAGGTCGGTGTAGATGCGCTGACCCATGTAGAAATCGTTCTCGGTGCTGTTTACGGGAGCAAGGATCGTGCCGCCTTCGGGAGTACGGCTTTGTACGATGGTGTACTTGCCGTCCGCCAAGGTAACCTGCATGCTGCCGCTGGAAGCATCCTTTAAGAGGATGTAACCGAGAATACCAACGCCCTTGATGTCAAACGCGATGTATTCTGCACTTGCCCAGTCCACGCCATCAAGGGAGGTGTGCTCGCCACTTGCGTCCTTGACGATCAGCTTATCAACGGTATCGGCAGCAATCTCGGTAATCTGACCGATCTCGGCAATGCCGGTGGTATCCTCTGCAGCGCAGATGCGGACGACGTGGTTCATCTTGTCGGAAAATACGTGCAGGGTTCTGTCCAAGTAAAGCTCGGGAGCACCGCCGTCGTCGATCTTAAAGGTCTTGATATCCTTGATCTCAACCTTGTCGCCCGAGGTGGCAATAAAGTCAAGGCGGCAAGCGGTAACCATGCCGGAATAATCCTTAACGGTTCCGTCGTTGAGCATAAAGGTATAGGTGTGCCAGTCTCCGTCGTTGATCACGGGAACTCTGACCCATCTTTCATTACTGAAGCTCTCCTTGTCGATCTCCAGATAGAGCTGGAGTTCGGAGACGTTGGTGGTGCGCATGGTGACCTGCATCATGTTGACCTCCGAGGTGCGGAACTTGACGTTTCCGTAGATGTAGGGGTCAACCGTGCTGGTTGCTGTGGTAGTCAGAACACCGTCCACGACCTCGGGGCGGGTCATATCGTGGCTCTTGTTAAGGGAAGAGAGATTAATTGATTTTTCGTTGGAAATCACCAAGTTTTCAATAAAGTTCTGATCCGCAAGGTGCACGTCGTAGTAGTAATATCCAAGGCGGTAAATGTTAGCAGTGCCCGCCGTGGTGCTGCTCGATGCAAGATAGGTCTTGCCGTTTTCCATTTTGACGTACACGTCCATGGTGTCGGTCAGGTAGGGCTTGCCACCGGGGGTGGTCAGCGATGTGACGAACTGCGGCTTTGCGGTGTCGAAGCTGTAGTTGAGCTTCATTTTTTGGTTTTCTACCGTGTAGGCGTCACGCGTGGGGGTGGCAAAGTAAGCGTTTACGCCGTTTTCCAGCCACTTTGCGTTTTCAACCAGCGCAGCGTACTCGCCCTGCAGGATGGATTCGCGCACGGGCTCTTTTTCCTCGGTCGGTGCGGTGGTATCTTCAATAGAGCTCTGGGGCTCGTCGGGGGGCAGGGGCTTGTCCTTGCATGCTGCAAAGGTGCTAAGTATCATAGCGCCCAGCAAGGTTACAGCCAGTGCCGAAAGCATTCTTTTTTTCATGTAATTACCTCGCTCTTATAATTTTATCAAGCTCTTTATTTTACCACATTTTTATACTCTCGTCAAGAGTGGTGCGCTTTTTCAGCGATGTGTACCAAAACGAGATGCTGTTTTGGTATAAAATGCAATAAAAGCAGAAGGGCAACCCAAATCGGAATTTTGTAAAACAAAAAAAGTTTGCCGATGAGGCTGCGGAAATAACGGGAAAATAGCAGGAATTTGTTCGATTTAGAGCAGCTTCCTGCTTTTTTATGCAACGTAGTAAAGTTCGTTGCCGCATTTGTGTCATAAACCCATTCTATTCGCACTCTCCCCCCTGCGCTTGGAACAAGCCTGCGCCCTCCTGGAGCAGTGTCATTAAGTTAAGGAAAACTCATAGCGGGCATCCAAACAATGCGGGTACGCGCCAAAAAGCCGTCCCCTCGG
>JAFNZX010000178.1 GCA_017382615.1 Clostridia bacterium
CTTGATCTCCACTAAACCTTCAGGAAGAGTAATGCTCTCAATAGGAGAGGACTTGCTGAACACAGGTACAGCTCCGTCGTATACATCCCCCTGACCGAGAATAGTCACATCATCCGGAACGGTAAAGCTTGCGCCTACGTTATCGTAAGGAACGCTCGCAAGCACGACATTACCATCAATGGTATAATGGTAGGTGTTTCCTTCGATAACATGAACGTCTATGTCGGGGATTTCGATATCATCATAGTTTTCATCAAAGGCATCTTTCTCTACATTGTCCTGAGTTGCCATCAAAACGATGGAGAAGTTTGTACCAATGGAAAGATTCTGATACTCGTTTCCTGCATTCTCTCTCATCTTGAGAGCGATTGTAACGGTCTTAACGCTTTCAATCTCTTCGGTACTTTCATCCTCTGCAAGAAGAGAGCCGTAAGCAGCACCATCAGGATCATCGATCATCTGACGGAGCGTTCCAACGGGAGTCAATGCTGCCAGAGAATCGCGGGTTGCAATCTGTGCGGGATCAACGAAATAAACGTCAATAACATCTGCCAACTCGGAAACTTCGCCATTGGGAGCGATTGCGAGCTTATACTTCAATGCAAGCGTGCCCACGTTAGCAATTTTGATGTGGCGAGCTTCTACGTAGCCGGGTTCCCAAAGCTCGCTATTAAATATCGCACCCTGGGAAGCATCCTTCCAATCAGCAGAAGAAGGATCTTCGGTTCCCTTTGCCCAGTACATCTCAACGTCGAGAGTACCGGACTGAATGATGTTTCCCGCACTCGTTACCGAGTCGGTAAACCACGCGTATGTCGTCCCGAGCAGCATGGCGAAGCAGAGGAACAACGCCAAGACACTTGACAACAGAGCGCGCTTTGTGTTTTTTGTGTTAGTCATTTTTTCATACCTCCTTATGGTTTATTTTTGTTAGACTAACTATGTAAAGAGGACTTTCCTCAATACACCTTATTGGTTTTCGTCGGTTGTATCCGCAGGAGCAGCATCTTCCGATTTCGTCTCTACTGTTTCATCGGTCGTTACTTCCTCCGTAGGAGCTACCTCGGACGCAGGCTCGGCGGGAGGTGTTCCCTCTCCACCTTCTTTTTTGTCGAGCTGTGCTTTAAGGGCTAACAGCTCTTGCATCATACGCTGGTTCTCAGCGCGTTCTGCTTCAAGCTTATCCTTCTCGGCTTGCATTGCTTCCATCTGCTCGCGCTTATATTTGCGGAACAGGCGAATGACGTTGACGCCGTTATACAGAATCAGCAGCAGGAACGGAACGAGAATGCAGATGATATAGCCCGGCGTGGACTTGACAAATGCAAAGAATTTGCCAACCCCGGGCAGCTTGCCTGCGTACGTGCCCAAAACGTATTCGGGCTCGACTAAGGCTTCGTCATCAACTCCCGTATTGGTACCGTAGGTCACGTAACCGAGCACTCTGCCGTCCTCGGTCTTTTTGACCTCGCGCACCATATGCGTAACCGTTTCCCCATAGCTTACGCTGTTGGTCGACATGAACGACACGATGTCGCCTGCCTGCAGCGTGCGGGGATCCTTCACGTTCTTGATCACAACGATATCCCCTGCATCGAAATGCACGTCAAGATCTGCATTCTTGTCGGACAGGCTCATGGAGTCTGTCTGCACAATGTAAAACTTGATGCCGAATATCGCGCGATCGTTTTTGTCAACGGTTGCTACCGTGAAAATGGTGAATACCATCATAAAGACGGCAAAGGCAACCAATAGCCACGTAACGGTCTTAGTCAAGATATTCAGTATTTTTTTAACTGTTTGGTTCATTGCTCTGCTCCTTTACGTTGACGTTGCCTTGTACTGCGTACACGGTTACACCAATTCCCGTATACGTTTTGCCCTGGAAGTCGTTGCCCACGGTTTCCTTCATCTTAATAAACAGATAATACGTGTCCTCACTGCTGCTTCCAACCTCCAACCGATCGGTAAATTCGATCAACTTTGTCGCATCGGACGGATCTGTCGGATTGGTGGAGATCCATACCTCAAAAGCCTCGTAAAACTCTTCCATATCAATGTCCTCGTCTTCGCTGACCGAGAGTCGGAAATTGATGGGAATGTCTCCCGTGTTCTTGATCTTAAAGCCCTGCGTGCAAAATGCTGCGCCCGGCTCAAACAAAATCTCCTTGCTATCGGACGAGGTCCTGAATTGCAGTACCTGCCCTACCAGCGATTGCTCTTCGTCGGCTGCATCCACAATGTCAACCTTGATATCTCCGGCTGTTGTGATGATACCGATCGTGCCGCTGTTCGCTCCGCTTGTAAACAGTGCGTACGTAGCTCCCGTGAGACTGATCAGGCAAAGCAGGATAACTAATACCGCTATAATAAATGCCTGTTTGTTTGATCTATAACGGAACATCATTACCTCCTTTACCGTTACTTAAAAGCTATGCGATGGGGGCTTCCCCCCGGGGGATCGTGATTAGTCGGTGATCAGGTTGCCGTTTGCGTCAACGCCGTTCTGCTGAACAGTTTCAACGATGAACTGAATGTTAGCAACTGCGCCCTGGTATTTGTTATCGTCCTCGGGTTTGCCATTCTCAAATTCAACGATGACAACAAAAGTAGTTTCTGCTCCGGGCATACCCAGTGCCTGATACTTATTGACGCCCTCGAATGCATTGCCGCTCTGATCCAGAACGGTAACGGTCAGCGCGTTATACAGGTCAGTCTGATTCTGTTCAACGCCTGCGGAAACAGCCTTAACGTTGTACATGACGGCAACGTCGCCGGTGTTCACTACCTTCACCTCAAAGTAGATTGCATCTCCGGGAGTCATATGGCTGATCTGCATCTTGCCGTCGGTTACGGTAACCGTACCGCCGTTGGAGAAGGTACCGGCACGAGGATACGTATCTGCATCGTCTTCCAGAGAACGCAGCTGCATAGACTCCTCCACGATAGCCGCCTCAACTTCGAGATCGCCCGCGGTAACTGCGATGTTGACTTCGGTGCGTTCGGTGAACAGCGCATAGGTCGAACCCGCAATCAGGCAAAGGCAAAGCGCGATGACTGCAACAGAAGAGAGTAAAATCTTCTTTTTCATGTTCTTTCCTCCTTTTTGAATTTTTTCTTGGAAGCTTGAGTTTTACCCAAACGCAAACTCAAGCTCCGCAAGTTTTGCGTCCGTATTTAAGGGGGCTTTGCTGTCAAGAAGCAAGGTCGGGGTCAGCTCCCGTATACTGTACGGCATGAACGACTAAGTCAAAGGTGACCTCGTCCCCTTGCGCTTGGTTATTGATCGAATTCGCCAAGTCAAGGAATTCTACCGTTACAGTAAATTCGCCTGCTTCTCCAACTGCTATCACCCCAATGGGCTCTTTCTCACTGCCAACCACCAAGCCTTGGCTTAAGCGTTTGGACTGTGCCGTATTGACCGTGATCTCTATCTGATCGGCAAGCTCAACGTCTGCCGAACCCGTATAGACGATCTCTACCCAATACCCAAAGGCAACGTCACTCTGATTGCTTACCTGCATTTCGGCAATATACTTACTCTGCGGCACGATCACTGCGCCGTCCAGCGCAAATACGTTTTCATCCGTTCCGTTGGTGAAATCCTTGTCCCTGTCGTCTGTGACAGTGTCAAGGAAGCCTCTTTCGGTCAGATAAGTAGACGTCAGCTTTGTTCGCACCAGCGTCACGTCAAGGTCGCCGGCTTTTAAGTGGTTGGTCACAACCTCGTCGTCCGAAAACAACGCCAAGGTCATCCCTGTAATCACCGTCAGGCACAGCAAGATAACGGAACCCGAAACGAGCAAAGCTCTTTTTCTGTTCGTACTTCCCATAGCCTCTCCTCCTTTCATACAGATTCATTGTATTGTTTCGCTGACATGCAGCGGAGCAATCACTTTCTCTTGATCACACGCACGATCTTCTTGAGCACCTTATCCGTGGGGAAATCCTGCGTGCGATAATTGCCGTTGATGACGGTTGCGGTTCTGAAAATCTCACCGTGGCGGTGCTTGTCAAACGTAGGCACCAAAACGGTGTCCCCTCTGTGCAACTCCTCCCCGTTGGGATCGTATCGATAAATCTTGTTTTTCGCCATGCTTTCGGGCCACGCAACGTCAATGACCTCCAGCCCTTCCTCGATCACCTCGGGCACGGGAAGATCCTCGGGGATCTCCACGGGCGCGGACTCGATAATCTCAACCTCGGGCTCGGGTTCGGGCTCGGGTTCGGGCTCGGGTTCGGGTACGGGCTCAGGCTCAGGCTCAGGCTCGGGTACAGGCTCAGGCTCGGGCTCCTCTACCACGGGCTTTTTGCGCTTTAATACTTCCAAAATAATGTCCGCGGTGACGTATACAAGCGAAACAATGGCATATATTGCCGAGACTGTCATATAGAAAATGACCCATCCATTCATGATTTTTCGCCTCCTTCACTGTCATTCGTTTCCCCTTGGCCGGGTGAGCCGCGTTGCTGCTCCAGCTCTGCCAATCTGCGGCGCAAAGCCTCCAGCTCGTCGTCCTTTTGCTTTTTCTCTTCCAAATCCTTTTGCCGCTTATCCGCCGATACGACCTTGCCGATCTTGACAAATTCCATGATCATAATGACCAGGCACGGCATGATGATAATAAACACAATCCCGATCGGCTGCATCAAAAAGCTCATGATCAAGCCAAACAGGTACGATTGCCCCACCACCTCGCCAATGACGTAGTTGGTGTTATGGGGGATCGAGGTATCAATGGACTGGTACAGCTGACCTGCCTCGTCGTTGACGTTGTCGCCTGCCAAGTCAATGACGAATCCGCCCGTTTCCTTTTCCGTAACGCCGACAACACGGTGCGTGATAGTGACCTGCGTGGTGTATACGTAACGGAACGTCAGCACGTCACCCACCTGCAGGTTGCGATACCACTCGTCTGCTTCGGCAGGATCGTCGGGCATCACCTTGACAAACACCATAGAGCGCAGCGGGATATCCTTGATTTTATAGGCAGAAACGTCTGTCAGCTCGCATTTTGCCATGGATTCGGACGTAACCACGCGCATCTGGTAGCCAAATACCTCCACTGCGCCATCCGGATCCCGTTTTGAGAACACGGTCAGAACCACGCAGAATATGCATATTGCCAGAAATGCGTACAGCAGCACGTCCAGTATTACTTTTACAATCTTCTTTGCTTTATTCATACTTTACCTCACTCATTGCTTGCAGTCAAATGCAACTCAAAGTGTGCCTCGGCATTTTTTGCCTCGTTGCCAACCTCAATCGGCATATAATACTCCACTGTCAATTCGGTGTTGTGCAGCAGATCAAAATGCACGGGCAGAGACAAATTCGTCTCAAAGGCTTCTGCCAGTAAAGCATCGTACACAACCTCACCGTCAGAAATAATTCTCACGTATGCGAATTCCTCTAAGGGGCTCTGTGCCGTTCGGACAAAATCCAAGGAAAGCTCGCAATTCTCCACCGTATCACTCTTGATCTTAACGGTGTATTGGCTGGAGGAACCCGGAACCAAAGTCAGATCGGCAAACGCTACGGTTTCGATCTCCCCTTCATGAATGTGCACCGTGATCACCTGCTGATCCTTTGAGGCTTCCATTGTCTGGTACATCAGCAAAAGTCCAACGATCGTCATGATGCTTGAAATGATTATCAATATGCGCGTCACCGTGCCCTTCATGGCATTCCCTCCTCTCAATCATTTTACCTCCCGTACACCCTATTCAGGATGCCTGCGGAATATCCTTAAAATACGTCATCATCATGCAATATAGCACGTTAAATATATGCTGTCTGTTGACCTCATTATCCTCAAGTTCACCGTTGTATACGCGAATGGCGAAATCAAACAGTGCTGTAAACACACTGTGCATAATCGATTCCGTGTCCGCCTCATCCTTGAACAGCGGCTCCATCTCCTTGACCATTTCTCCAAACAGCATTCTGTGCGCGCTGCGCGATTGCCCCTTGAAATATACGGAATAATAGTACCTGACGTAGCACCTGCAGCGCTCCTCGTTTCCCAATATAAACTGCCATGCTTTTAAAAAGAATGCGTACAGTCTCTGCTTGGTCTCACGGTCAAAGCCCCCCGCTGCCTGCACGCCTCTGCGAAATGCGGCGAACAGCTCGTTATCCAATTGCGAAAACGCGGACTCGTACAGTGCTTCCTTGCTGCCAAACACGCGGTAGATATAAACCTCGTTCATTTTAAAGCCTTCCGGCGATCCGCCGCAGTGCGCAAGCTCCTTGGTTGTTGCCATTTCAAATCCGCCCTGGGCGATTAAGTGAATCGCATTTGCAATCAGCAGCTGTCTGACGTCTGCTTCACGTTTCATTGTTTCCTCCGGCTCTACCTTGTCTAACCAAATAACAAAAATAAGTAAACACTACAATTTCGACTTAAAA
>JAFNZX010000179.1 GCA_017382615.1 Clostridia bacterium
CGGTTGCGCTATATCGAGGGCTGCCGCGGGCAGCTTGCCGAGAACGGACTTGTACTGGTTGAGGGCAGATTGCCCGAGCAAAATGAGGGGAGGTGAGCACCGTGGCAAAGAAAGAGAAAAAGATCAAGGCGCAAAAGCAGCCTCGTGAGACAAAGCAGAAAAAGCAGGCGGAGCTCCTCCCCGAGCATCAGCGTCCCCTTCTGTGTCCGCCCGACCAAGCGGGTAGGGGACTTGGCACGCGCGTATTCGGCTACGTTTGCCGCCTCTTTGTAGTCATGTGCCTGATCTGGGCGCTTATGATGTTCTTTGGCGGCGGCTTCAAGGGCTCTTACGGCTTTGAAGTCTGCGTGGGCGAGGGTAAGATGCTGCTGCTTGCGGCGTTTGCCACCGCAGTATTCGGTCTTTTGTTCTATAACCGCTATACTGCCCTTGGCGGCGTGGCGTTGGGTGCTGCCGGTATTGCCGTGCTCACTCCCAATGTCGTGCAGGGCGTGCTGGCACTGTATAACGGCTTTTTGTGCCGCTTGTATCTGTCCAAATTCACCGTGTATCTGACCAATATCGGCATCGGCGTGCCGAATATGACCTCGGGTGAGTCGCTTGCGGCGTATTATCTGGAAAAGCTGACTGCCTACGGTGCGGACGGCATGCTGGTCATGGCGCTTGTGCTTGCGGCAATTTTCGTGCCCTTCCTTGCAAAGCGCACGCGTCCCGTGCTGCCCACAATTGCCGTTTTGGTATTCGTTGTGCCCGTGTGTGTGTTCAACGTGGCGTCCAGCGGACTTGGCGCAGGCGTGCTGATCGCGTCGGTTGCCTCGGTGCTGGTCATGTACGCGTACGACAAAATGTTCCGCCGCCGTGTGGATGCGGACAGGTACGATACCAAGCTGCAGCTGTTCGTGGAGCAGGACAGACCCCGGTACCCCGAGGAATATTTGCAGAAAAAGCGCGAAAAGGCTGAGAAAAAGCTGCAACGCAAGCTGGCAAAGCAGGCAAAACGGCAAAAGCGTAAAAACAAGGACAAAACGGTGGACGAGGAGATCTCGTCTTACGTCGTCAAGAAGCCAAAGAAACAGGCAAAGCCTAAAAAGCAACGCCTGACCGAGCAGGAAAAGAAGCAGCAAAAGCTGCAAAGAAAGCAGGAAAAGCTGCACAAAAAGGAGATTAAAAAGCAGGTACGCGCTGCGCGCAAGTACGATCGCCAGACCGACAGCGCAAGAAGTGCCATGGGCGGCTTTGCCGCAGCAATGATGCTTGTCGTGTGCCTTCTGATCGTCATCATCCCCGCGCTGAGCATCAAAAAGCACATGATCATCAAGGTGCTGGACGAAAAGATCGCATATGCACGCGCATACGTGACCGCCGCGCTTATGGGTGACGACGAACGCCTTGACGAGCTGGAATACGAGCTGGATCAGGATAACTTCAAGCCGCATTCCACAGATCTTGTGCATCAGCAGTTTGACGGCACGCAGATCTTCTTTATCGAGGCAAAATATGCTGCCAACCTGTATCTGCGCGGTTGGATCGGCGTGGATTACAAGGACGGTGCGTGGTATCCCGCGGCATCGACTGACGATCCCGAAAATCCCGGCGCGTTTGATGCTTACAGAGATCTGTACAATATCGACGAGCATCCCTCGGATGAAATGTTCTACGATTTCTATAAGCTCCTGCATGGGGATCTGCAGATCTTTGATCCCGATTACGACTTTTTGAACAAGTATCATAAGTATGCGGATTACGGCTTCGTTGCCACCAGAGTGCACCTGCGCCGCGTCAACAGCTTTGATTCGCTGCTGTATTTGCCCAGCGTGTTTGACCAGAGCCGCGGACTGTACGGCTACGGCAACGCCGAGCCGAGTGAGCATACCTTTATCAACTATTACGATGGAATTCTGACAGGACGCGATTTCGGTGAAGCGGGCACAAGATACAGTGCGCTGACCTTTGCACCCATCAAGACCGATAAGGATTGGATCGGCATTCTGAGTGCGGACATTGCGGATTACAATCTGCAAAAGGAACTGATTTTGGCGTTTGAGTCCTACGAGATTGAGCAAATGTCCTACGGGCAGGACGTCAAGACCACGTATGCCGTTAAGGTGGAAAAGGACGTGCCCGAAAGGGGATATACGACCGTTACCTACCGCAAGAGCAGCAAGGCTGTTGCGTCGTTCGTGCACAGAAACGAGGACGTTACCTATTCTTCGCAGGATAAGCTGCTTGTGCTGCGCGACGGTGTGGGCAACGAGTACGTGCTGGAGCTGGACAATAACTATCGCGTGGAGAGCGTGACAACGACCAATACCGAGTCGCTCTTGCACCGTTATATTACGGGCAGCGAGGACGACCGTCGCGAGATCGCACGCACAATGCTTGGCGGCGACCTTGAAAACCAGGAGGACGACACCAACTACACCGATTACGTCTACAAGTATTACACCGGCAAGAGCGGCAGCAGCATTATTGCCGAGCTTGCACAGCAGATTTACGGCAACGCGACCTATAAGGAAAAGGTACAGATCGGCACCGAGCATATCGAAGCTGTCACGCATGAGGAATACCGTAAGGTTGAGGCGGTTGCCGACGTGGATTTCTCCAATCCCGGTGCATACTTCACGCAGGAGATTGTCGTGGACGAGAACGGCGTGCAGAGCGAGCAGTATCTTCCCATCGAAAGCCTGACCGAGGATATGGTATGGGCGGGCTTGGTCTACACGATCGTAACCGTTGTTGACGAGGAAGCGTACGACGCACCCATTTACGAGATTATCGAGCATCCGTATGATTTTTCCGGTGCGACTTTGCCGGGCGCGACCTTTGACGTTGCCTGGGCACACCGCAACGACCTTGTCAGAGCGGTGATTGACTACGTCATTGAGGATCTTGGATGCGAGTATACGCTGACTCCCGATCTGGAGTTGGTTGACGGCTCACTGGATGGCGTGGAGAACTTCCTGACCAAAACCAAGCAGGGCTATTGCGTGCAGTTTGCGTCTGCTGCGGCATTGATTTTGCGTGAGTACGGCATTCCCGCAAGATACGTTGAGGGCTATATCGCCTGCGATTTCCATTCCAACAAGAGTGAGAACGCCGTGGCGGGCTTTGCCGCGTACGTACACGACTACGAGGCACACGCGTGGATTGAGGTATTCTTTGACGGCATCGGCTGGGTGCAGTACGAGTGCACGCCCGCGTACTACTCGGGTATGTACGGTGGTGGCGAAAGCTCCTCTCCCGACGGCGATAACAGCTCCTCTACTCCGCCTCCCTCCATTAAGGAAGAGATTGAGGATATGCTGGATCAGATGGATCCCGATCAGGAGGAAGAGGTTGACGAGGAGGCGCTTGCCGAGGAGGAGGAAAGACGCAGAACCATTATTGCAATGGTGGTGTTCCTTTCCGTTGCGCTTGTGGCAGGCGGCATTATCGCGGTGCTGGTATATCTCAAGAACCGTGCCGCAAGTGCGGAATATAAGCGCAGCAGTGCTGCCGAAACCGTGCTCTCCGAGTATTTCGGACAGAATACGAGCGAGGATGACCGCAGAGAGCTGAGCTATACCGTGATCGATGCGCTGCATAATCTACTGGATATTTACGGTCTTGCGCCCGAGGCGGGTGAGTTTAAGGACGAATACGCACGCAGAATTGCGCTGGAGCTGGACGACGTGCTGGGCAGAGCACCCGAGTATGAGGATGCCGAGCAAGAGCCTGATCCCAACGCGCCTCCCGCAGAGCAGCTGCCCGTCAGTGAGCATCGTATGGGCGAGATCATGGATGCCATTGCAGCCGAGGAATTCGGACACGGCATGAGTATCGGACAAATGAAGCAGGTGGCGGCTCTGTACCGCGATCTGCGCGCCAACGTGCATAAGCGCGTGCGCCTTGGCAGACGTATGGTGCTCAAGTACGTAAAGAACAGACTTTAATCAATCAAAAAGGGAACTGCTCCAAGCCTTTGGGGCAGTTCTTTTTATGCGTGTGGGTGGATATAGCAGCCGAAAAATGGGGATAGGCGAGGGAATTTTTCGTTTTTCGCTTTACGATGTCGTATTTTTGTGCTATAATATTACTGCTACACAAAAATGAATATAGCTTGTACGGATCGCTCTCCTACTGACTGGGGGCGTTCTCGTCCAGTTATTAAACTGATGAATTTGAAAAAACGCAAATTCCGCAGTTTAATTATGGATTATGATCCGTCAATTCGTTTTTGTGGAGCGACAATTGGAGTTTGCGTTTTTGTGCGTCAACTCCGGTTGGCTCACTTTTTATTTAGAGGAGGAAGAAAGAATGAAGACAACAGCAAAGCTTTCCGTGCTCGTAGGACTTGTGCTGCTTGCCCTGTGCCTGTCCTTGGCGGCGTGCGAGCAGAATCCCACAATCGCTGAAGGGCAAACGACAGAAGATGGCAGCACAGAAAATGGCAGCACAGAAAATGCCACGGATTCTGGTTATGCGTTAAATGAAGCGGGAGACGGCTATATCGTAACCGGAATAGGAACTTTAGGAGGAACGGAGCTCGTTATTCCTGCGACGTATAAAGATTTGCCCGTTAAGGAAATTGCAGCAGAGGCGTTTAAAGGCTGCACGCAATTAACGTCCATCGAATTGCCCGAAAACATCCACGTGGGAGAATTCGCATTTTCCGGATGTACAGGCTTGAAGCAGGTGGTCATTCCCAAGGGTGCGGAATGTCGCAATGGCGCCTTTGCGGATTGCACCGGATTAGAGTCGGCTACGTTGTATAGCAGCATCGGGGAGAGAATGTTTGAGAATTGCACCGGACTGAAGCATTTGACTTACGGTGCGGATACGCATATCGTTGTTACTTCCGATGTTTTGGGACAACTCTCGCAAAAGGTAACCAATTGGGAGGATGTTCCGGAGGGCGCTAATGCTGAAACGGTGTATGAATATGACGAGAACGGTAACGTTGTGTATGAAGGACAAGACGAGTTTGGACAACCTATCCCCAAGCTTTTGTACATTATCGTAAGGCAACCGCTGGTGATAGAGTCTGTTTCGGGTGGCATTCTGAACTCCCGCTCCGGTTTGATGGGTCTTCCGATGTTGACCTTGGCAGAAAACTATACGGTGGAAGGGGAGCATTACCTCATAGACGGTGTGCTGATCGGTGAAAGCAATCATACTTATGAGGATGATGATCCCGCCAACGATACTCCCTACGGCGTGCTGTGGGTGCCTTTGCAACTGGAGACTCTTAATCTGACGGAGTTAGCTTCGTATTTTCAAGGGCATCAGCTGAGATCATTTGTCCGATTTTCTGCATATCCGATGGTCAAAACAATTTATGCCCCCGTGGAGTGTGACTTGATAAATCTTACATTGTCCGAATCGGTGACGGATATTTACTATTCCGGCACGATTCTGACGTGGATTGAAAATGTGAATAGGTACTTCGGTGATTCTTGCATCGTGCATTGCTCCGACGGGGATATTTCCAAGGAACAGGGCGAGGCTTTGCGTTGCAGAGCCTCGGTGGATGATTATAGGTTTCTGTATAGCTTGAACATATCATTCCTTTCCGATTTAGAGTTAGTTGTTGAGTATAAGACAGCTTATGAGGCACTGCTGGCTATTAAGACTGTGGAGGAATACGAGTCGTATGCTGAATATGTACAGGCTGCTAAGGGCACTGAAGAATATGAACTGTATCAAGAGTACTTAGCATATCGTACCGCAAAATCTCGTTATACAACTACAAAAAACAGACGCTTGAGCGATCTTTTACACATGTATATCCGTTGTGAGAGGATCGTGCAGTCGAACGTTGATGCGACCGCAGAGCTTGATAAGTTCATAAACGTACATCTTCCCGTTCTGGAACACACGTTTGGCGGTACAGTCGAGTATGAGCCGGGCAAGGAGGACGATCTGAGCGCGATCATAAATATGGATCAGCTTCCGCATAAATTGAGGAATTATATTTCTTTCTATATAGACTTTTCTGCCCCCAATTTTCCTAAAACTCCCGCAGAGGTAAAGGCGCTTTATGATCAGGCTGTGGCTGCCATGATCGAGCCCGGATATATTACGCAAGAGGAATTGGATGAGCGCATAAACGGTATCAACTTAAACGGTTTTTAGTATCAAAGGAAACTGCTCCAAGCTTTTGGGGCAGTTCTTTTTTGGGTGATAAGCGTTTGTTTTTCTTGACTTTGCCTGCGGTGTGTGTTACAATAAAACAAATACAGTAAAAATATGCGGAGGCGGATATGAAACGATTGATATCGATACTGATACTGATTGCCACGCTGACAATGACGCTTGCAGCGTGTGTGGAGGCACCTGACCCGGAGCAGGGCGGGGATGTGAGTGAAGAGCAGAGCGAAACGCTGCTGCTTGACAATATTCCCGAGAATCTGAAGTTCAACGGGGAGGACGTTGTCATTCTCAGCCGCTCCATGCAGGGCTGGACGCAGGACGAGGTCGCCGTGCCCGAGCTCAATTCCGAGCCCGTTAACGACGCTATGTTTAACCGAAATATCGTGGTTGGGGACAGACTCAACGTTAACATTGTGTCAGCACCCATTGAGGACCCCGATCAGTTCAAGCCCATTACCGAGATTGAGCGCGTGGTCAAGGCGGGCGGCGAGGATTACGACCTGGTTGCCGCCGCATGCTACGTAGCACTGGGCTCAACTGTCAAGGGCACGTTCCTTGATCTGACCGATCTGGAATACCTCGATCTTGAACAGGATTACTGGATGCAGGGGTATAACGACGTCATTGCCTACGGTGAGAGCCAGTATACCGCGACCGGTATGATCGCACTTTCTACCTATAGATTTGCATTTGTCACCATGTTCAATAAGGATCTGTTCACGGATAAGAACCTGCCGTTCCTTTACGAGGCGGTTGCCAACAATGAATGGACCTTGGACTATCAGGCTGCGCTGACCGAGGACTTTTATCAGGATCTCAACGGTGACGGCAAGCGGGACGAGGAGGATCTTTACGGTCACGTTTCCTGCCCGGGTCTGAACGTGGATTCCTACTGGAGCGCGTGCGACGTATCCTTGGTGCAAAAGGATGAGGACGGTGCGTACGGGTGGGTGCTGGATACAGGCAGACTTGCCGACGTGGTGGATAAGGTGCTGTACCTGTTTTACGATTGCGGCGGTACGTATCTTTATAAAGAGGTCGCCAACAATACAGAGCAGGACGAGATCCGCAAGATGTTCTCGGACGGCAGAGCTGCAATGGCAACCCTGCGCCTGATTGCGGTTGAGCAGCCCGACGTGCGCAATATGGAGCAGATGTACGGGATTGTGCCCATGCCCAAATACGATGCCAATCAAGCCGAGTACGGCACGCTGATGCACGACCAGTTCACGGTGTTCTGCATTCCCGCATCTGCGGCTGCCGAAAAGATAGAGATGATCGGTGCTACCATGGAGGTCATGGCGTCCGAATCCTTGCGTTTGGTCAAGCCCGCGTATTACGAGATCGCGCTCAAGCGCAAGTATATGAGTGACCCGGTGGCTTGGGATATGCTGGATCTGACTTTTGCCCGCGTGATTGTGGATGCGGGCGTGGTGTACGGTGAGGCGTTGGGATATCCTCATCACGATCTGCGCACCATTATTCAGGGCAAAAAGAATACCGTTGCCTCCAAGTACGGCAAGCTGGGTTCCAAAATTACCAAGCAGCTCCAAAAGCTGACCACCAAGCTGGATAAGTTAGAGTGATCTTGCGGGTGCGCGGAATTGTCGCAATCAATTTCTTGCTGCACACAAGAATTTTCGTGACACTTCTTTGCTTTTTGTGATATAATACCACGGTTAATGTTTGAAATAAGCAGAAGGAGAGTACAGACATGAAGAGGCTTTTGACACTACTTTTGGTGTTGGCTACTATGAGTATGGTGCTGGCTGCTTGCGTGCAGAACGGTGACGCACAGCAGGGTGAAGGCAGCGGAAGCGACACGAATGCACCGGAGCAGTTAGACAATCTGCCTGAAGATCTGAAGTTTGACGGTCAGGATATCGTCATTCTCAGCCGCGGCGTGCAGAAGTACACACAGGATGAGATCGCAGTTCCGGAGCTCACCTCCGATCCCGTAAACGACGCTATGTTCAACCGTAATATTGTGATTGGTGACCGCTTGAATGTCAATCTTGTATCCAAGCCGCTGGAGGATTCTGATCCTTTCAAGACCGTTGCGGAGATTGAGCGCGTGGTCAAGGCGGGCAGCACGGATTACGATATGTTTGCCGGCGCGTGCTACACGACACTGCCTGCGGCACTTCGCGGCACGTTCTACAACCTGCGTGACCTGGAATATCTGGATCTTTCGCAAAGCTACTGGATGCAGGACTATAACGATACCCTTTCCTATGGGGATCAGCAATATACCGCTACGGGTATGATTGCGCTTTCCACCTACCGTCTGGCGATGGTCACGCTGTTCAATAAGGAGCTCTTTGACGACAGAAGCATTCCTTATTTGTACGATGCGATTGAGAACAATGCGTGGACGCTGGATTACCACGCAGCGCTTGTGGAGAATTTCTACCAGGACCTCAACGGTAACGCAACGCACGATGAGGAAGACCTTTACGGCTTTGTGACCAGCGCAACCATTAACGTGGATGCATACTGGAGTGCTTGTGACGTCTCCCTTGTGGAAAAGGATGCGGATCAGGCGTACAAGTGGGTATTGGATACCGAAAGACTTTCCGACTCGGTAGATAAGCTGCTGACTCTGTGCTATGAGAGCGGCGGTACTTATCTGTGCCGAGAGGTGGACGGCACTGCACAGCCCGGCATCCGTGAGATGTTTGCCGAGGGCAGAGCGGCTACGACCACGCTGCGTCTTTTGGCGGTAGAGCTGGACGAGATTCGCAATATGCAGGATCAGTACGGCATCGTGCCCATGCCCAAGTTCGATGCGGCACAAAAGGAGTACGGCACGCAGATGCACGACCAGTTTACAGTATTTGCCATCCCTGCTTCTGCAGAAGTAAGCAAGCTGGAGATGATCGGTGCTACCATGGAGGCAATGGCTTCCGAAAATCTGCGCATGGTCAAGCCTGCGTATTATGAGATCGCCCTCAAGCGCAAGTATATGAGCGACCCCATCGCTTGGGATATGCTGGATATGGCGTTTGTCAACGTGGTCGTGGATGCGGGCATTATCTATGCGGAGTCGTTGGAGTATCCGCACCACCACCTGCGCACCATGATCGGTGAAAAGAAGAATACCGTGGCGTCGCAATACGGAAAAGCTGCCTCCAGGATGAACAAGCAGCTGACGAAAATCGTCGATAAGATGGACAAGCTGCAGTAAGCAGTCTTATCCATGAAATCATACGCTGGGGCTGAGATGAATCAGCCCCTTTTCTTATACTATTTTGTCTATGATTTTGATTAGTTTTGCAAGAGAATGTCCGTTTTGGTGAAGGAGCGTCCGCATGATGCACCTCATCCACCGCAACCGCGTCATTGAAACTCGCGCCGCTCGTTTCTGCTTCCGCTGCGGTCTAATTTGCTTGCAAATATCTTCCCCCGAGGGGACGGCTTTTCGGCGCGTACTCGCATCGTTTGTGTGTCGATTGAACAAGCTTTATATTTGCGGGCGATTCGTTCAGTCGCCCCTACACCATACGGACGCCTACTCATGAAAAGTTTTGATCGAACTTTTTCAAAAGCTCGCAGGGTCATGGGGCAGCGCCTCGC
>JAFNZX010000180.1 GCA_017382615.1 Clostridia bacterium
AAAATAACGGTCAATGAAAGATAAAAAAGCATGAAAAATAATGAATTAAGAGTATATAAAGCCGGCATTGATATTGGTTCAACCACGGTCAAGCTTGTGATACTGGATGACGATAACCGCCTTGTTTATGGACAGTATAAACGTCATATGGCGCGCACCCAGGCAACACTTGCCGAGCTTCTTGCCGATGCGCAAGGCAAAATAGGCGACTGTATGCTCCGTGTCAGGATCACGGGCTCGGGCGCGATCAATCTGGTGAAATCCTTAGGTGTTGAATTTTTGCAGGAGGTCGTTGCAGTTGCAACAGCCTTGAAATACACTGCTCCGCAAACCGACGTTGCCATTGAGCTTGGCGGCGAGGATGCAAAAATTATATATTTCAACGGCGGGATTGAAGAGCGCATGAACGGTATTTGTGCAGGCGGAACGGGTTCGTTTATCGACCAGATGGCAGCCCTTTTGCAGACCGATGCCGAGGGCTTGAATAAGGCTGCCGCAGATTATCGCGAGATCTATCCCATCGCTGCACGATGCGGCGTATTTGCTAAAACTGATATTCAGCCGCTCATCAATGAAGGTGCGCGGATTGAGGATCTTGCCGCATCTATTTTCCAGGCGGTCGTAAACCAAACCATTTCGGGCTTAGCTTGCGGAAAGCCGATTCGCGGTTGCGTTGCGTTTTTGGGTGGACCGCTGCATTTTATGCCCGAGCTGAAAAAGGCGTTTATCCGTACTTTGAAACTTACTCCGGATATGATAGTTGATCCGGAAAATTCGCATCTGTTTGCCGCGATGGGAGCTGCGCTCAAGGCTGAAAACGATCAAGCCGTCAATGCTTCCGAGCTTGCGCAAAGGCTTGCAAGCGGGGTCAAGATTACTTATGAAATGCCGCGTCTGGAGGCATTGTTTGCATCCGAAGAGGAATATGCTGCATTTCAGGCGCGTCACGCCAAGGCAGTTTTACCCAAAACCGAGCTTTCAGCATATAACGGAAATGCATTTTTGGGTATTGACGCAGGTTCTACTACGACAAAAATGGTACTTATCGGTACGGAAGGCCAGCTTTTGTTCTCGTTTTACTCCAATAATAAGGGCGACCCCATCAAAACCGCTAAAGAGGGAATTGCACTGCTGCAAAGCAAGATGCACAAGGGCGTGCAAATTTGCCGCTCTTGCTCTACCGGATACGGAGAGGCACTACTCAAATCCGCATTCTCACTTGATGATGGTGAGGTCGAAACCATAGCGCACTGCACCGCTGCCTCCTTTTTTGATCAAGACGTAGACTGCGTTCTTGATATCGGCGGTCAGGATATGAAGTGCATCAAGCTCAAAAACGGCGTGGTGGATACCATATTGCTCAACGAGGCTTGTTCGTCGGGCTGCGGTTCTTTTATTGAGAATTTTGCAAATTCTCTTGGATTTAGTGCGCAGAGCTTTGCTAAGGAAGCCTTATTTGCACCGTCACCCGTAGATCTCGGAACAAGATGCACGGTGTTTATGAATTCCAACGTTAAGCAGGCGCAAAAGGAAGGCGCAACCGTTGCGGACATTTCCGCAGGTCTTGCGTACTCCGTTATCAAAAACGCATTATATAAGGTGATCAAGCTTTCCGATGCTAAGGAGCTTGGAGAGCATATCGTCGTACAGGGCGGAACCTTCCACAACGAAGCTGTCCTTCGCGCATTTGAAAAAATTGCAGGGGCTGATGCAACCTGTCCTGACGTTGCAGGTCTTATGGGCGCGTTTGGCGCGGCACTGATCGCCAAGAGAAACTATTGTGGGGAAGAGAGCACCATGCTCACCCTTGCACAAATAGAGTCACTTACGTATACGACTACGGGACACAGGTGTGGGGGCTGCTCAAATAACTGCATGCTTACGTTCAACCGTTTCTCAAACGGACAGACCCACATCACAGGAAACCGCTGTGAGAAGGGAATCGGTGATGCAAAAGGCAGAAAAAGCGCACCCAATCTTGTGGAATATAAGAGAAAGCGTATCTTTGATTATGAGCCTTTGGATCAAGCAGAAGCCCCAAGAGGCGTAATCGGTATTCCAAGGGTGCTCAACGTGTACGAGAACTATCCTTTTTGGGCAACCTTCTTCAAAAAGCTGGGCTTTCGCGTTGTCGTTTCCCCTTGGTCAACTCGAAAAGTATACGAGCTTGGCATGGAGTCCATCCCATCGGAATCCGAATGCTATCCTGCAAAGCTTTCTCACGGTCACGTGGAATGGCTGATTGCACAGGGCATTAAAACCATTTTCCATCCCTGCATCTTTTTTGAGCACCGGGAAACGGAGAATGCGCAGAATCACTATAACTGTCCGATTGTCGTATCTTACGCGGAAAATATAAAAAACAATATGGAGTCCCTGGCGACTGAAAATGTCAAATACATTCAGCCGTTTATGGCATTTACCAGTGAGCAGTCTGTTATCCATAAAATGGTAGAGGTTTGCGCCAAGGAGTGGAATATTGCTCCGGGTGAGGTAAAGGCGGCAGTGCAAGCGGCATGGGCGGAGCAGCTGGCTGCAAAAGAGGACATCCGCCGTCAGGGGGAGCAAATGCTTGCCCAAATGAAGAGCGAAGGGAAGAAGGGCATTGTGCTTGCAGGTCGCCCCTATCATGTAGACCCGGAAATCAATCACGGTATTCCCGAGCTGATCTCCTCTTACGGATTGTACGTCTTTACTGAGGATAGCCTTCCCTTAAATCCGTCGCCCGTAAGACCTATTCGTGTGGTTGACCAGTGGGTATACCACTCAAGACTCTATAACGCGGCAGAATTCGTATGTAACCGCGACGATCTTGAGTTGATACAGCTGAATTCCTTTGGCTGCGGACTGGATGCGGTGACTACCGATCAGGTAAGTGAAATACTGGAGCATAGCAATAAGCTTTATACACTTCTCAAAATTGACGAGGTGAATAACCTGGGTGCTGTCAGAATTCGTATCAGAAGCTTGCTGTCTGCTATGAAAATTCGCGACGCGCAAAACATCAAGGCGAAGCCTGACGTCGTGCCTTACCCCAAAAATGCATATACCAAGCAAATGCAGGAGCAAAGATATACGATCATAGCACCGCAGATGTCACCTATACACTTTGAAATATTGGAGCCTGTTTTTGTAAAGCACGGCTACAATATTGTAGTGCTGGATAATGATAATCGCAGCACGATCGACGTGGGACTGAAGTTTGTCAATAATGATGCGTGCTATCCGTCCATTACTGCGGTCGGTCAGATCATGGATGCCGTTTTGTCCGGAAAGTATGACACGGATCGCATGGCAATCATTATGTCGCAAACGGGAGGCTGCTGCCGCGCAAGTAATTACGTTGCATTTATTCGCCGTGCGCTGGATAAGGTGGGGTATTCACATATCCCGGTTATTTCGCTCAACGCCAACGGTATGGAAACAAATGAGGGCTTTAAGATTTCTCCCAAGCTGCTCATTGATGCCGTGCACGCGGTCGTTTATGGAGATCTGTTCATGCGTTGCCTTTACAGAGTGCGCCCGTATGAGCTGACCAAGGGCTCTGCCAACGCGCTTCACGCACAGCTGCGTGAGTTGTGCATTGATTCACTGACCAACCCGAAAAGCAAGCATCGCTATAGTGCGGTGTGCAAGCAAATCGTCAAGGCGTTTGATGAATTCCCGATTGACGAGCAGCTCAAAAAGCCTAAGGTAGGCGTTGTGGGGGAAATTCTTGTTAAGTATATGCCTTTAGCAAATAACCACATTGTGGATCTGCTTGAAAGAGAAGGGGCGCAGGCAGTTGTTCCCGATCTGATCGATTTCTTCAATTACAGCTTTTACAATAATAAATTCAGAAGAGAAAACTATCAGACATCATTTAAGGGCTACGCAGGCTCTATGCTGGCAATCAAGGCAATTGCTCTGTTGAGAAGACCTGCCGTGCGCGCGTTACGCAAGAGCAAACGATTTGATGCCCCCATCCCGATTACCGAGATCGAGGCATTAACGCAGCCGCTGCTTTCAACGGGAAATCAGTATGGCGAAGGCTGGTTCCTAGCTGGCGAAATGGTGGAGC
>JAFNZX010000181.1 GCA_017382615.1 Clostridia bacterium
ACACAATCTTTTATACGAAGAGGCACAGGCGGCATAGCAGCGCTCGGAATGATAGGGGCGAACAAAATCATCTCCCCCACCGTGAGCAAACAGCGTGGGCAGCTTTGCATGCTTCATTGCCCCCTCCACGTCCGCCTCTCCCAGATACGCCCCGCCGTAAAGCTTGCAAAGCAGCGTGGTCACGGGATAGACCAAGCCTGCCGGCAGATGCATATCCTCCTTGATGACCTGCTTGATCTGCGATTTGGCAGAGGAATAGCCGCAATCACCGATGATTGCCTTGACCTGCACCGGCAGATCGGGCAGTGCCGACGCCAGCAGCACGGTAGCGCAGCCCATGGAAACACCGTCCAAAATGATGCTATGCTGCTCTCCGTAGCGCTTGACCAGATATTTTGCCCAATCACGGATATCGTACTGCTCTTTTGCACCAAAGGTCAGATACGCGCCCTCGCTCTCGCCGTGTGCGCGCTGATCCACCATCAGCATGGCAATACCGCGTGCTGCGTAAAATTCAAACACGCAGCCAAAATCCATCTCGGATTTGCTGTGATAGCCGTGCACCAAAATCACGGTTGCCGAAGGGCTTGGCGGTGCGTACAGCTTGGCGCAGAGCTTATGCCCATCGTGCGAGGTGATATACACCTTTTCGTGCTCGGTGCTTGCCAGCGTAGCCCAGCCGCTTTTCACGATCTCGACCTGCTTTTCAAAGCCATGGCTGCGCAATCCCTCCAAAAAGGCATTCTGCCCATCAATCGAGGCTTGGGAACGCCCAAAGGATTTCTGAAAAAGCTTATGGATATACGGTGCGGCAATGCCTGCGCCCACGGCAACGGCAGCCGCGGCAGCCCCCGCACCGATTAAGGTATAATGCAATGCGTTCAATACGGTCAACTCCTTTTATTTAGCTAAGGCTGATATTGTATGCGTGCGCACCGATCACGAAATTTGCTTTTTCCATATCGGTCACGCGCTCTCCGTTAAAGTAAAGCCCATCCACACGTACGCCCTTGACCGCGTGCTGCTCGTCAAGACCTGCAAAGATAGATACCGGCACAGGCATGGGAGCGTCCGTCAGCACGTAAATATCGCAAAACAGAATATCATGCACGCAACCGTGCTTGCCGTCCTTGGCAAACAGACCCATATCGTAAAGAGCAACGTTGAGTAAGATGGGGTGTCGTACGGGGGATGCATTTTGGTACGTTTGCTCGTCGCTTTCCTGCCCCAGATCGGACAGCTGATGCTTCGTGTACTCAACACGAATGTTTTCAAAGGTGACGTGATGGATCTCGGCACGGTTGTGGTGCTGAATATCCAGCTGCATGGTAGAGCCGTGGATCACGTCGCAATCCGAAAACGCGATATTGTAAAACGATGGCGCATTCGTTTCCGCACCGATCTCCAGTGCTCTGCCCCAATCACACCACAGCACGCATCTTTCTACGGTTATATTACGATTGGGCACGTCGTCCCAGCCGCAAATGCCCTTGATAACCATGCAGTCGTCAAAGTTACGCAAAAAGCAATTGCGCACGCTGACGCCCGAGCAGTTGAACAGATCAATGCCATCCGAATTGTACCGCCACATGCCGATGCACTTGACGTTATCGATCGACACGTTCTCACATCCTGCCGCAATGATGGCAAAGGACGCACTGTCACGGCAGACCACGCCCTCTACGGAAACGTTCTTGCAGCGATAAAAGCGCAGATTTCCGCGCAGCACACGATGCGCGTGCAAAAAAGCGCGAATGCCCTGCTTATCCCGCGGTATGGGCTTTTCATAATCATATGCCAAAAGCGACGTCTCGCTCGTGCGTTCTTCCTTACTTCCATCAATAATGCCGTTTCCGAGAATACGGATATTCTCGGCACAAATGGCGTAAAACGAGCCGTACACCACCGCACCCGCGTCAATATACACGGTATCGTTATCCGACAGCTCAATCGAACCGATGTGGTGCTCACCGCCCGCAAAGCGATAGGTGGTGCGCAAGCCGTCGATCTCCTTGATGGGATTGACAAACACGTGCAAAGCTCCGTGCCATCCGTCCGCCTCCACCGTATATTGCCCACAGCCGGGCAGCGTGAAGGTCGCGGTGCAGCCGTCAAGCTTTACCTGCACGTCACGCGAGAGCGGACGCACCAACACCTCTTGGGGCGGTGCTTGCCAGGTTACGGTCATACTGACCGCCTCGTCAGCCTCGAACGACACAAAGCCTGCAAGCTCTGTCTGCTCCTCTGGACGCTGATGCCCCGGCCAGGAGCGATTGAACGGCATGGCAGACACACGCGCAAGATACGGCTTCGCTTTTCTTTGATTGACAGTGACGCTGCAGCCCTCAAAAATCTGTTGTCCTACGGGAAACACGGGAATTCTGATCATAGGAGATACCTCTCTTTTTTTCAAATTCACGGCTAACATCAAACAGTATATTCCTATTATATCACTCTTTTTGAAATTTTGCAACAAGCAGACGCTCCCATACGCAAAAAATCCGCTCAAAATGAGCGGATTTTTTGCGTTCACGTGCTGCTTGCAGCACATATAACTGCGCGAAGCGCAATATCACTCGGCGAAGCCGAATATCACTCCGACGCAGTCGGAATATCACTGCGCGAAGCGCACCTTACGCCCAGCTCATTGTGCCGGGCTTGGGCTCGTAGATGCAGATGTCCTTCAAGAACGTAACAGCCTTTGCAAGACCCTCGTCAATGCTCATCAGGCTGTCCTCGTGCTCAATAGACAGCACGCGGTCGTAGCCCACAAGGCGCAGATTGGAAACCATATCTCTCCAATAGGTCTCGCCGTTGCCGTAACCCACGGTGCGGAATACCCACGCGCGGTGGATCTCGTCGCCGTAGTGCTTGGTGTCCAGCACGCCGTTCTTGGCGGTGTTGTACTTGTCGATCTTGGTGTCCTTTGCGTGGAAGTGATAGATCGCACCCTCCAGCTCTCTAATAGCAGCCACGGGATCCATGCCCTGCCATACAAGGTGAGAGGGGTCAAAGTTTGCACCGATCACGTCGCCAACCGCTGCGCGCAGCTTAAGCAGCGTTTCGGGATTGTACACGCAGAAGCCGGGATGCATTTCAAACGCAATGTGATCCACACCGTGTGCCTTTGCAAACGCGCCTGCTTCCTTCCAGTAAGGAATCAGCACCTCGTTCCACTGCCAGTCCAGAATCTTGAGAAAATCATCGGGCCAAGGGCAGGTTACCCAGTTGGGGTACTTTGCACCGGGCGCGTCACCGGGGCAGCCCGAGAAGGTAATGACGGTGTCAATGCCCATCTTCTCTGCCAACAGCACAGCCTCGCGGAAGTCCTTGTCAAAGGATGCGGCAATTTCGGGATCGGGATGCACGGCGTTGCCGTGGCAAGCCAGCGCGCAAACGCTGACGTCATACTTTTTGAGAGTGGCGATAAACTCGTCATACTTGGCAGGGTCTGCCAGCAGCTCTGCAGGGTTGCAATGTGCCTTGCCGGGATATCCGCCCGCGCCCAGCTCTACGGTGTGCACGCCAAGACCCGTGATGATCGAGAGAGCCTCGTCCAAAGATTTTTGTCCGTATAAATTTGCAAGTACGCTGATTTTCATATCAATTTATCCTCTTAGTCAAAGTAGTAGGGCTTACCGGTCTTGGCAGACTCGTAAATACCCTCCAGAATGCGGGTAACCGTGTACGCCTGCTCGGGAAGCACACAAGGGTCGGTATCGGTCAGGATCGCGTTGATCCACTGTGCAGCCTCAACCGATGCGGGGTCGCCCGCACTTGCACCCTCGTAGAACGCAGCGCCCTGCGGATTGAGCGTGGGACGCAGCACGTACTGGCTGTTGTTGCGAATGCCGTTGATGCGCACGCCGTCATAGAGGTCGCCGCCTGCCTTAGTACCGCAAACCAGCGTGGTTGCCTCGCGCACGTCGATCATGTTCAGTGCCCATGCGGACTCCAGATTGATGGTTGCGCCGTTCTCCATAACGACAAAGCCGAATGCGCTGTCCTCTACGGTGAACTTATCGGGATCCCAGTTGCCCCATGCGTTGCCCTGGTTGGTGTCCTTGTTGAGCTTGTGATAAGCAGTACCAACGCAGTACTTGGGCTTGTAGTTATCCATGATCCAAAGGGTCAGGTCAAGCGAGTGCGTACCGATGTCGATCAGAGGACCGCCGCCCTGCTCGTATTCGTTCAAAAATACGCCCCAGGTAGGAACGGCTCTGCGGCGCAGCGCGGTAGCCTTTGCGTAGTAGATCTCACCAAACGTGCCGTCCTCAGCCTCTTTCTTGAGGTACTTAGCACCCATAGACTGGCGGGACTGGTAACCGATGGTCAGCTTCTTGCCCGTGCGAGCAGCTGCGTCCAGCATCTTCTTTGCTTCCTCGGAGTTGATCGCCATGGGCTTTTCGCACATAACGTGCTTGCCTGCCTCCAGCGCATCCACGGTAATAAAGGAGTGAGAACGGTTTGGCGTGCAAACGTGTACAACGTCAATGGTCTCGTCCTTTAAGAGCTCCTTGTAATCTACATAAACAGCAGCGTCGGGCGTGCCGTACTTTGCCTTTGCATCAATTGCTCTTTGCTCGATGATGTCACAGAACGCAACCATTTCTACGGTAGACAGCTTTTTGAGCGAGGGCATGTGCTTGCCGTTTGCAATACCACCACAACCAATAATACCAATTCTGACCTTTTTCATATTTTTGTTCCTCCGTATAGGGAATTTTTGTTTGACGGCATACAGCACCGCCATAATATTACATCTATATAATACCGAAAAAATCCCGATTTTGCAAGCGCAAAACCGGGATTTTTCAATGTTTGTAGGGTTGCATAATTTTGATAAGGGGAATTTGTGCAAGAGTACCTTGCACGCAGGCAGTTATTCGACTACGTAATTATAATGAATAGTAGCGTCAGTCAAAACAGAGTTACCGTATTTATTAATAGAAATCGCTGCCCATTCCTCTTTTGTCCCGGTATAGTAAACATTCGTCAAACTATAACAGTCTTTAAATGCACTAGAGCCAATACTGGTCACGCTATCGGGAATCGTGATGCTCGTCAACCCTGTGCAACCATAGAATGCACAATAGCCAATGCTTTTCACGCTATCGGGTATCGTGATGTTTGTCAATCCGGTACAGGAATCAAATGCATTATCGCCAATCGTGATCAAACTATTGGAAATCGCAACACTCGTCAAACCTGTGCAATTCTTGAATGCACTTTTGCCAATAATCGTCACGCTATTTGGTATCACAATACTCACCAAGCCTGTACAGCCATAGAAGGCATCCTCACCTATGCTCGTTACACTATCGGGAAGCGTAATGGAAATTAAACCTCTACAACCGGAGAACGCATCATCGGGAATGACCGATCCACCCGTTATGACAACCGTTTGCAAAGACGAAGGAAGATCATAATTATACGAATACGAATTAAAGATATATCCCAAATGGGTATTTTGGGTTCCATCCTTGGTTGCACCGACAAACGGAATTGTAATACCCGTCAAGCCCGTGCAGCCCGAGAATACTTTTCCCCCAATTTTGGTTACGCTATCGGGAATCGTGACGTAAGTCAAACCCGTGCAGCCATTGAATACAGACCAACCAATGAACGTCACGCTATCGGGAATGGTAATATCTTCCAAGCCCGTGCAGCCGGAGAATGCATAACCCATGATAACCTTCACGCTGCTCGGTATGGTTATGCTTGTCATTTGTCCGCAATCCATGAACGCTTCGTAACCAATGTGCCTTGTGCCTTCACGCAATACGACCTCAAAGACAGAATCGTCACAGTCTATTACGCATTGATCCACGTAAGATACACCGTCCTCAATTTGAATTAGTGAAGTGCATTCTGCAAATACGCCTATTCCAATACTCGTCACACTGTCGGGGATGTTAATACTTGTTAAGCCGCTGCAGTTGCCGAATGCGGCACGGTAAATGCTTGTCAAACCGTCAGGAAGAACGACACTGGTCAATCCGGTACAGTTGTAGAAGGTAGTATCGTAAATGTTTGTCACACCTTCGGGGATAACAATACTTGTCAAGCCAATGCAGTTGTAAAACGAATCTTTACCCAAATAAGTCAGGCTATTCCCAAGCTTAATGCCTGTCAAGGCTTTACAGCCGTAGAATGCGGCATCGTCAATCCTCTTCATGCCATCAGGTATCGAAATATCGGTCAATTCAGCGCAATTCTTAAACGCAGAAGCCCCAATGTGAGTCACACTATCCGGAATATATACTTTTGTAATATTGTCATTTTCAAATGCAGATATTCCAATCATCATGACAGGGACACCTTCATACTGCTCAGCAATAAAGACCTTGGTAGAATCACCGATATAGTCGGTCACCTCGGCATACGTGCCATCATCGGAAACTGTGTACACCACTCCCTCGGAAGCGTGAACGGGCAAACCGCAAACACTGCAAAAGCCATCTGCCGCAATGTCGTGAGGCTGCTTTTCATCATATTCATTACAAACAGCGCACTTTTGCTGATGTCCTTCCTCGTCATATAGGCATTCATTCGACCACTTATGGGAAGCAGCGATAATCTCCTGCGCAGCCAGCACCGTACCACAATCAGAACAATGCTTACCCTCGGTCAAACCTGTTTCAGTACAGGTGGGTGCGACCGCTGCGTCAACTGCCTCGGTGTGACCAAGCGCCGCAACGGTTTCCTGTGCAATGAGAACTTCGTTACATACAGAGCAATGCTTGCCCTCGGTCAGACCCGTTTCGGTGCAGGTAGGTGCGACCGCTGCGTCAACTACCTCGGTGTGACCCAATGCGTCGAGGGGCTGCTTTTCGCTCTCGCCGCAAGCACAGGTGCGTTCCTGCTCACCCTGCTCGGTGCAGGTAGACTCCTTCACAGTTGCCCATTCACCAAACGCATGCACGTGCGCCTCGGTTTCTTTTTCGGATTCGGTCGGTGCGGACGTGCCCTGCTCGGTGCTGTCCTCCGACGGTGCGGCAGTCTGCGCGCTCGTGTCTGCGGGGTCGGTATCGGGCTTGTCCCCGTCGCACGCGACCAATGCAAGGCACAAAAGCAATGCCAATGCCGCCATCCATACGATTGTGTGTCTCATTGTGAACCTCCCATGATTTATCATTGATATTATTTTATCTTGCTTCAGGTTATTTGTCAATACCCTGAAACAGATTAAAATATAATGAAGGTATAAATTGCAAGGAGGTGTGCGTATGTATCCGCGAATCAGAGATCTGCGCGAGGATCGGGAGCTCAACCAGACGCAAGTCGCAAAAATGCTCGGCATGTCGCAAACGGGATATTCCAAATATGAAACGGGCGAAAGCGATATTCCCACGGCGGTGCTTATCAAGCTTGCAGCGTTTTACGGCCCAGCGTCGATTACCTGCTCTGGCTGACGAATTGCAGAGAGAGATACAAATAAAAGGCTGTTTGACATGTGTCGGGCGGTTCTTTTTTTGTTTTGGAATACGGACCGTCGGGGACGCACTCCTTTAAGCCCCCCTCCCTGAGCAATGTCATTAAGTTAAGAAAAACCTATAACGGGCATGACGGTAGAATGGATGCGCGACGAAAAGGCGTCCCCCGAGGGGACGCCTTTATATCGCGCGTCCGCGTTGTTTGCTTATCCGCATCGGTAAAGATGTCTTAACTTAATGATATTGCCTCCCTGAGGGGGGCTTGATCGAGCGCGCATCAGCGTCGCTCGGGCGTCCGCTGCGGTGAGTATAGTTTCGTCCGTAGGGGAGCATTCAATATGCTCCCGCAGGGATTTGCTTGCGGATATGGAATCCGCCGATACGGTCATGCTGCGGGAGCCGAACCAAATAGATTTTGACTTCCCTGCGGTCACACGATCAGATACTTGCGCCCTTCGATGGACTCGGGGGCGTCTGCGGGAGTGTCTGTATCCAGATCGTTGGCGTTGCGCAAGGCAGACAGCGCGGTGCCATACCGCTTGGCAACGCTCCAAAGCGAATCGGTATTGGAAGGATAGCATACGGTAAACGCGCCCCCCATGCGCTCTGCGCTCTCACCGAATTTGACGCTGCGCAGCACGCGCACGGACGCGGTATCCCACAGCTCGACAGCACACGCGATCTCCCCGTCAATGCCGATGCGCTCTCCGTCCACTCTTGCGCGGCAGGAAAGCACCTGCACGTGCGCACGCCAATCCTGCGGCTCGCGGGCACATTCCAGCTCGTACCGCCAGGGCATGCTGATCTCGTGCGGAGTGACCTCACCGTCCGCCCCCATCAGCACCACGTAGTGTGCCGTGCCGCTGATCGTACACCTGCCCTTCTCCCAGGTCATCCCCTCGGCATCCGCGCTGCCGCACACGTCCACAATGCTGCCACCTGACGGGATCTCCGCCTCAGAAAGCGCGACACTGTCACTTTGTGTAAAGTTTCCGTTGAGCGCACGAATGGCAACGGGCTGCTCGTATTGATCGCACGTGCATTCGCAGGCACGCTTGGTAGAAAATATATCCTTGGTGTAGCGCACGGGGCGATTATGCATCACACGGGCTTGCAATACCACACCCACCTCGGCATGCATAAAGGTCTCCTCAACCGATACGCTGAGTTCAGCGCAATTGCCCACCACGCAGCACTCACATCCCGGTTGTGCCGCTTCCACCGCAATGCTGCCTGAAAACGGCAGCTTGCGCGTCAGGTAAACGGGGACGGGATTTGGCAAGCTGCCCATTTCCTCTTCGCTCATCATGAGCTTGAGCTCCACCTCACCGCGACAATTGACCACACCTGCACCCGCAACAGCCTCCTGCACGTGCACCTGTCCCTCAGCGCACACCAATCTCATATTCCTGCCCCGCGCATCGGTCAGAATATCCTCGCTCAGCCGCAGGGTATCGCCCACACCATAGCCGATCTGCGCGAGCACCTGCTCTCCCGCAAGGCGTTCAACCGAAAAGGGATCCACCACTCCCTCCGTCTGCTCTGCAGCGGGCAACAGCCCCCAAATACGCACACCCGAGCGCAAGCGGCAGCGGATATTCAGCTTGCGCGGTGCGCTGACCCTGCCCACCACGCTCTCGGGCACGACGTCTGCCATGCACAGCTCCGCTTCAAGCTCTCCTTGCTCGTACGGCACGCTGACCGTGTACTCGGTATGCAAAGGGGCGCAGTAAAGTCCGCCGTCATTTCCCATATACAGCACGTAATAGTCCAGCGTACCGGAAAATTCCGCATTGCCCGAGCCTGCGTAGGGCGCGGCAGGCAGCACGCAGGGACGAATGCGCAACAGACGCTTGATTTCAGGCTGATAATCGGGCAGCGAAAAATCCCCCGACACCTCACTCAGTACGGTCTTTTGGCAAAGAGGGATCTGCATTCCCTCGGTATTCGTATTCTGGTTCATTGCATATCTCCTTTATGCTTTCATAGATTTTCGTTACAAGATATGCATGCATGGGGTGAGTTATGCGTAAATATAAAGCGCACGCCCATGGGGCTGATAAATAAGCGGTGAATTTCGCAAAAATCAAGGACTGTATCACTTGGATGCAGTCCTTGATTGCTTTTATAGATAGTTGCTGTAGGCACTGGCGATCACTGATCGCCCCTACGACTGTTTTTGTTGGGATTTTAGGTGTTAAAAACACAGCGCAAACACTTGTAGGGGCGATCAGTGATCGCCTGCGCCTGCGGCAATTACTATTTGAAAGCATTAAGGGTTGCCTTGCCAAGCAGCCCTTTGTTCAATTTTTTCCGCTATTTACGCAGCCCCATCGGGCTGCGCTTTTTATGATATTATTTCGCCGACTTTTTGATCTCCTTATAAAAAGCGGCTCTTGCGGCGCTGTAGTAGGGCCAGACGTACACAAGCGCAAGTCCCAACGTCAGAGCACTCAGAATCATCCAACCGG
>JAFNZX010000023.1 GCA_017382615.1 Clostridia bacterium
CTCAAGCACGTCAGCGGGCTTAGCGATCTTGGTCATAGCGATCTGAGAAATGTGGATCAGACCGTCTACACCGTCAACGATCTCTGCAAATGCACCGAAGGGCATCATGCTAACGATCTTAACGGATGCAACGTCACCCTCAGCATAGGTGTGGGTGAATACGTACCAGGGGTTGGTCTCAGCGGTCTTGTAGCCCAGAGAAATTCTCTTCTTCTCCTTGTCGAAGCTCTTAACGAATACGGTCAGTACGTCGCCAATAGCAACAACGTCAGCGGGAGACTTGATTCTCTTCCAGGACAGCTCGGATGCGTGAACCATACCGTCAACGCCGCCCAGGTCGATGAACGCACCGTAGGTGGTCATGCTCTTCACAACGCCGGTGTAGGTCTTGCCTTCCTCGATCTCGTTCCAGAAAGCTTCCTCTTTTGCCTTGCGCTCAGCTCTCTGCACCATGGTAATGGAGCCCTTAGCCTTCTTACCCTCGCGGATCTCGGTAATTCTCAGCTTAACGGTGGTGTTCATAAGAACGTTCAGATCACCGTCCTTGGGAACGCCGGTCTGAGATGCGTGTACGAACACGCGGTTGCTGTCAACGGAAACGATGACGCCACCCTTAACGACTTCGATAACAGTGCCCTCCAGCACTTCCTCGGAGTCCTTAGCTGCGACGATTCTGTACCAGTTCTTGTCAGAATCAACGCGCTTCTTGGAAAGTTCAGCAACTCCCTCGATGTCGCTGACACGAATGACAAAGGCTTCTACCTTGTCACCTCTGTGGAATCTGTCAGTCAACTTTTCGGGAGAATCATCAACTTGCTCGGCCTTGATGTAACCCGTAACGCCTGCGCCGAGGTCCAACTGGATCTCTGCATCGGTAACGTATTCAACGGTTCCGGTAACGACATCTCCTGTATTTAAAGTTTTGAGTGATGATTCCAACAGCTCTTCAAAGTTTTCAATAACTTCGCTCATGGTTTTTTCTACCTCCTCAATTATATCGCGCGGTGTTGAGGCACCTGCCGCGATCCCCACCCTTTGGTGAGTAAACGGTCCATACGCAGAAAGCTGTGCAGCATTTTCTACCAAGTAGGTATCGGGACACACGCTCTTGCTGATATGGTACAGTTTTGTCGAATTTGAACTGGTCCGACTACCGATCACAATCATGCAATCACACGCACCCGCAAGGCTTGCAACCTCTTTCTGGCGAATTTCCGTGATACTACATATTGTATCAAAAATTATCGGATTTGTATATAGTTTTTTGATAAATTCTTTCGTTTTTATCCACTCGCCTAATTTTTGCGTCGTTTGCGCCACCACAATTGGCGATTTTGCACATATATTTTCCCAAACTTCAGGGGTTATGAGATGTTGAAGCTCCTCGGCATCCGAAAAAACAAGCTTTTCACCGTCAAAACGCGACAGAAAGCCCACCACCTCAGGGTGATCTACCGTCCCCAGCACAAACAAAACGTGCTCGGGAGAATTGTGCTTTTCCACGATATCGTGTATTTTTCGTACGAACGAGCAGGTGCAATCCACAAAGGAAAAATGCTCGTTTTGGTCGTGACACTGCATAAGGAGTGCCTCGGTCTGCTTCGTCATACCGTGCGCGCGCACAAACACCTTGACGGGTGCCCCGGCAGTTGCTTCAAGGCAAAGCTGCGCAAGATCACTCTCATGCGCCACGTGCACGTTCTGTGCTGCGAGGCGGGATACGTAGGTATCGTTATGAATCAGCCTGCCAAGCGTAAAAATGCGCGTGCCGGGTGCGTGGTGGGCAATCTCGTGCTCCACGGCATCTGCCGCTCTGCCCACGCCAAAGCAAAATCCTGCGTGCTTGGCTACGGTCACTTGCCTGCTCATTGCGCTTTCCCCTCTTGACGCATAAACTCCTCGCCCAACGTGCAAATGCGGTCAAACACCTTCTCCGTTATGGCGGTGTATTCCGCAGTGCCCGTCAGCCCCGCGCTATATTCCTCGTATTGCATAGGCTTGCCAACCACGATATCCACGCGGCGACCGAACTTATATTTGTAATCCTTCATACACAGATAGCACGGCAGAATGGTTGCATGTGTGCGCGCAGCGATCATGCCGATACCGTGACGAATCTCGGTCTCTCTGGGATTGACACCCGGATTGCGATGCCCCTGCGGGAAAATACCCACGCACTTGCCCTGCTCTATGAGCGCAATACTGCGTTTGATGGCGGAAACGTCCCCTGCCTTACGGTCAACGGGAAACGCGCCAAGGCTCTTGAGCAGCCAACCGAGCAACGGAATCTTGAAAAGCTCCTTTTTCGCCATAAAATGCGGCTGCTGACGGCGCATAGCACCACACAGGAAAATGGGATCGGAGAACACGGTATGATTGGCACAAATGATATAAGGTCCTTGGGCGGCGTCGGGCTCGTTTTCCGCCCCGTGCACGTGCGTGCGCGTAATCCCAAAGAACGGCAGGCGCACAATACCGCGAAACACCGTATAAAACTTTCCCTTCATATCACAAGTTATTCAGCTTGTCGCCAAGCTTTTCCTGAATAAATGCATACAAAGCGTCAAGGCTTTCCTCAAAGGTCAAGCCGGAATTATCGTACATAATGGCATCGTCTGCAGGGATGGCAGGTGCAATCTCTCTGCCCGCATCCTGCGCGTCACGCGCCACCATTTCCTCCATGACCTGCTCAAAGGTCACGTTCTGTCCCTTTTCAATCAGCTCCAGATATCTGCGCTTTGCGCGGGTCTCGGGAGAGGCGGTCATAAACAGCTTGAGATCTGCATCGGGCAGAATGACCGTGCCGATATCTCTGCCGTCCATGATCACGCTGTTCTTGCGTGCGATATCCTTCTGGGTCTCCAAAAGGAACGCTCTGACCTCGGGGATTTTGGAAACGCCCGAGGCATACATGGAGATCTCGGGCTCGCGGATGCGTTCACCGGGATTTACACCGTTAAGATAAATGTTCTGCACGCCGTCCTCAAACCTGACCTCAATATGAATTTCGGGCAGTAAGGAAACAACTGCAGAGGTATCCTCATAAGAGTACCCGTGATCACGCACGTAAAGTCCCACGGTGCGATACATAGCCCCCGTGTCCACGTATACGATGCCAAGCTTTTTGGCAATGCCCTTGGAGAGTGTGGTCTTACCCGCTCCGCCGGGTCCGTCTATAGCAATCTGAATCATGTCGTAAACTCCTTATATTTAATCTGTTGCGGCACTCTCGCCCGCTAAGTGTCCCGTAGAAAACGCGATCTGTAAATTAAAGCCGCCCGTGTAAGCATCCACGTCCAGCACCTCGCCTGCAAAATAAAGTCCCGAAACAATGCGCGACTCCATGCTGGCGGGCTTGATCTCACCCACGCTCACGCCGCCCTTGGTGACGATAGCCTCGTCGATGGGGCGAAAGCCCTGCAGCGACACGGAAAAGCCCTTGAGCAGCAAAACCAGCTCCCGCCGCTCCTGCGCGGTAACGGAGTTGACCTTTTTGTGCGGATCGATCCCGGAACGGGCAACGATCACCTCAATCATTTTCTGCGGCAAAAGATCGCCAAGGCTGTTGGCAAAATCTTTATTGTTGTATTTTGCAAAATCGGACAACAGGCGCGCATCCAGCGTCCTTTCGTCCAGTGCAGGCTTAAGATCGATATATGCCGTATATTTGTCGGGCGCAATATCGGGCAGATGCGCCGATGCGCTCAGGATCATGGGGCCCGTCAGTCCGAAATGCGTGAACATCATCTCGCCAAAATCACGGTACACCGCCTTGCCCGTGGCGTTTTCCTTGATAGTTAAGCCCACGTTGCGCAGAGAAAGCCCCTGCATGGCGCGACGGTCGCCCCCCTTGCAGGTAATGGGCACGAGTGATGGCAGCAGCTTGGTCACGCTATGCCCTGCCTGCACGGCAAGCTTATAGCCGTCCCCATCCGAGCCTGTCAGCGGGTAGGATTTACCGCCGGTGCAAATAATCACGCGCTCAAAGTCATAGGGGCGCGAGGTATATACACCACATACCGCACCGTCGCGCAAGAGTAGTGAGGTCACGCGTTCGTTGACCACCTTGACGCCCGCATCGCGCACCGCGTTCTTCATGGCAAGTACAACGTCGATCGCTTTATCGGAAACGGGGAAAACGCGGTTGCCGCGCTCGGTCTTGAGCGGCACGCCCAGATCCTCAAAAAACGCCTTGGTGTCCGCAGTGGTAAATGCGGCAAGTGCGCTGTAGAGGAAGCGCGGATTGGTGGGCACGTTGGCAAGAAAGGCGTCGCGGTCACAATCGTTTGTCACGTTGCATCTGCCCTTACCCGTAATGCGCAGCTTTTTTCCAAGTCGGTCGTTACGCTCAAACAGCGTGACGTTCGCACCCATATTGGCAGCAGCAATTGCCGCCATCATACCCGCAGCGCCGCCGCCCACGACGGCTACGCGCACGGGAGAAAAATCATCGTATGCCATACTCATTGCTGGGTCTTATCGTAAATGTCGTATTCGTCCCACAGCACCTCAAGGTGGCGCAAACGCTCGGTCACCTGCTCCTGGCGGACGCGGGAAACTGCAACGACAAGTGCGTTGATCACGCTCAGGGGCGCAACCAGAGAATCCACGAAGGATGCCATATCACTCTGTGCAACCAGCAGCTGGTCTGCACTTGCTGCAAGCGGAGATTCCACGCTGTCGGTCAGACAGATGACGTCCGCACCACTCTTGTGCGCGTACTCGGTTGCCTTGATAATTCTCTTGGAGTATCTGGGGAAGCTGATGGCAATGACTGCATCACCGTCGCCCACGCCAAGCATCTGCTCAAACACCTCAGCCCCCGATGCCGTCTGTACCAGACGCACGTTATCAAAGATCATACGAAGGCTATGGTCAAGGAATGCTGCAAGAGAGGACGAGGAGCGCACGCCCAGAATATAAATGTTCTTTGCATTTACAATGCTTCCAACAGCCCCCTCAAACGCCTCGCGGTCAATGCCCTCCAGCGTCTTGCGGATCTTTTCGGCATCGGACTCCAGCACCTTGGAAAGCACGTCGCCTTTACCGATGAGGTTATTGGTTACTTCGATACGCTGGAAGGAGGTCAGCTTGGTGCGGATCAGCTCCTGCAGCGACTTCTGAAATTCGGGGTAGCCCTCGTAACCCAGCTCGATCACGAAGCGCACCACAGTAGACTCGGAAACGCCTACCGCTTGCCCGAGCTTGGAGGCGGTCATGTAGGCTGCCTTGTCGTATTCCTGCAAAATATATTTTGCAATCAGCTTTTGCCCCTTGGAAAAGCTGCTCATATTTTCTTCGAGGATTCTGAGAATATCTCTTTTCATGATTGTGTCCTACCTATGTATGTATTTGAGAAAGCTCATAAAACACCATTCTCCATTATACACCCATTTCCCTTTTATGTCAAGTGTTTTTGCAAGTTTTAGGGAGCGATATTGCAAAACCAGGTGCAACAGATTCCCAAATACGCTCCTAACTCATCGCGTGCGGGAGGCTGATAGCCTCCCCTACAAATTGTCCAAAGCATATTTACACGAGCAAAGAGATTGTAAAACGATTTTCCCAATGCTTGTAGGGGAGGATATCATCCTCCCGCCATACAAAAAGCCCGCCGAAAAAGCGGCGGGCAAGAAACTATTTTTTTTGCTTTTTGACTACTTTACGTTTCATGATACGTGATACTGCAAAGGAGATTGTGAAAACAACCGTCAGAAGAATCAATTGCACAACAGAAGCAAATATCTCTAAAGACTTGATCTCAAGTAAAGAAATATCGTCGCCAACCATGCTTATCCAAAGCATGATGCCCAGTAACGCAAAAAGATTAAGAAAAAAACCTAACGCACAAGCATTTATGCGCACCACCGGAGCCTGTTTTCCCGGATTTTTTGCAATTGGATACAAAGCGATCAACACATAGGTTAAGCACCATGTAAGCTCGCTCGAAGTCAAGATCATCCCCCCGATGAACATATCTTGCCAAAGCCTATCCGGCCAAATAAATAACCACACCAGATAAGCGATCTCACCTGCTATCAGCGAAAAATGTAAAACAGCCCACCATCTCGTCTTATAGCAGCGATGTGTATTCCAAATTTTTGATAATTGTAACACAAGCAAAATGGTCGCTAATGCCGGCCCTATGACAATAAATGCCACGTTGAGTCCTATAACAAATACGCCCATCGCGCTTTGTCCTCCTACCGCGCTTTGTCCTCCGACAAGATTAATCGCTTCAAGACTGATAACCGTTGGCACGAAGATACATACTCCAATAAACAAGATGATAAACAACGCTTTATACCAAAGCTTTTTCGGTTTTATTATGACTTTTTCATCTGTGACTCCAGAAACTTCCTCGATTAGGGCTTTTGGTTCTTGGCCATATATTTCGCAACAGGTATCGGTCAACTGCAAACGATCGGTCGGCTGTCCGGTCAGATCTTCGATCTCAATGCCAAAATATTCGGCAAGCATTTGCAGAGATTCATCACTTGGCATACCAAGTCCGTTTTCCCATTTTGCAACGGCAGAACGGCTGATATGAATATCTGCCGCGAGTTTGGTCTGTGAGATGCCCTTTTCGCCGCGTAATTGTTTGAGTCTTTTCGCAAATTCCATCGTGACTCCTCCTTTCCTCTGCCGTTATTTTAGCATATGCGGGGATAAAAAGCCATGCTTTTGGCTGTTACTTTGCGTGATATGGGTGTTACTTTGATGCGGGCGATTCTTGAATCGCCCCTACGAGGGGTGGGCGGATATGGAATCCGCCCCTACTATCTTGTATCATCTAAAACTTGACACATCATTCATCGCAACGGATGCCCAAGCGATGCGGACGCGCGCCAAAAAGGCGTCCCCCGGGGGGAAGCTGTCGCGAAGCGACTGAAGGGGAACGCGAAGGTTCAGGCTTGAATTGTTATATTGGAATAGGAAACCGTGCCGTTTAGCCCGCAACTCCCCTTCAGTCGCTGCGCGACGATTTGCTTGCAAAGATCTTCCCCTCAGGGGAGCCTCTTCATCGCACATCCGCACCGCTTGGGCATCCGAAACCGCGGCAGGACGTAAAGCCACGCCCCATGAGGACGGCGTTGGTTGCTTGCCCCAAACGCTTCCGTGGATGCGCGGGCGACAACGGGCATGCGCGGGTGATATACCTGTATGAGCGAGAATTTCGGCAGAGCCAAAATATTTGGTCGTCCCACCGAACAATTTTGATTGCTTTCATCCGAGCGGTTTTCCGAATGGGCTTGCTTGGGACGACCAATGGTCGCCCCTACAGGGTCGTGCCTATTCGCGCGTCCGTAAGAAGGCTTTGTATCGCGCATCCATGCCGCCTGCATATCCGCTCGAGGATACCGATATCAAATTCGCGGGAGGGACGCCCCCTCCCCAAAAATATTGTTCACTTTTACTGTCTCTGATACTCCCCCGCAAGGATGGCATACGTCCCCACGGTGCGGTACGCCCCCTTGACCAACATTGCCTCGCGTCGCTCGCCCTCATACTGCATACCGATGCGTTCCATGACGCGCACGGAGCGGTCGTTGCCCTTTAAGTACCTTGCCTCAATGCGGTGCAATTTCAGCGCAACAAAGCCAAAGCGCACCACCTCGCGAACCGCCTCGGTGGCATACCCCTTGCCGCAAAAATCGGGGTGGAACACGTAGCCGATCTCGCCTGCGTCGTTTGGGTAGTCAAACCGTGTAAAGCCGCACGAGCCAATGACCCTGCCGCTTGCCTTTTCCACCACCGCCCAATCGAAATAATCCCCCACGCTGTAACGCTGTCCGATATAGCGCAGATAGTCCTGCGTGTACTCAATATTGACGTGCGGCGTCCACGTCAGATGCTCGGTCACGTCCGCGCGGCAGGAGTAGGCGTAGATATCCTCCTTGTCCGAAACCAGCATTTTGCGCAAAATCAGCCGCTCGGTTTCCAGCGTCGGAATTCTTGAAAATATCTTATAAATGCTTTCTTTTTTCATGGGCTTTCTGTGCGCTCCTTACGTCATTCTGACTCTATTATAACGGACGCGGCAAAATTTTGCAAGAGCGCACAAAAAATATTTGCAAAATATTGCCCGATGGCGTGACAAGCTGCACATTTTATGCTATAATAGACGAGATATGACAAGCAAAGGAGGCAGAGATATGCAAGAACAGCTCAACCGCGTGCTCGTACCCGTGTTATTGGGTGACGGTGCACGTCCCGTCAAAATTGCACGCAGGCTGTACCGCCGCTTTGGCGTACTTTCACATATCTATTGCTCTCGCACCGTCCTTTCGGCGCATTTTTGCGCCTGCGTACGCATCGTACGCACGCCGACTTACTTGCGGGGCGACCTGCTTTGCACGGATCTTTGCGCCTTTGCAAAGGAATACCCCGATCTGCTCTTTTGCCTGATCCCCTGCACAGAGGAGCATCGGGTATTCTGCACCGCACATGCCCGGGAGCTGGAGGCATATTACGTAATCGTGCACCCCGAGCAGCTGCAAGAGGACGCGTTGCCCTATCTTTACAAGGAGGAACTGCCCATATGAAGCTTTGCGATTTGGTAAAAGAGCTTGATTATACCTGTCCGCACGCCTTGCCCGATGCAGAGGTGACTTATATTTGTCACGATTCGCGCAAGGCAGGCAGGGACTCTTTGTTTATTTGCCTTGTCGGTTACGTCAGCGACGGGCATAACTACGCGCTCTCCGCTTACGATAAAGGCACACGCATATTCGTGGTGCAGCGGCCGATTGATCTGCCGCAGGACGCACTGGTGCTGACTGTACCGGACACGCGCGTAGCACTCGCCACACTGGCGGCTACCATCTTCGACCATCCCGCAGACAAGCTTTGCGTGATCGGCATCACAGGTACAAAAGGCAAAACCACAACCGCTCTGATGATCCACGGCATTTTAGAAAAGCTGGGAATTCCCGCAGGCTACATAGGCACAAACGGCATCGACTTTGGAGGCAGACACTACGCCACGGCAAATTCCACACCCGAGAGCCTGGATCTGCACGAATACATGGCACAGATGGTGGAGTGCGGCATTCGCTACGTGGTCATGGAGGTGTCCTCGCAGGCACTGAAAATGCACCGTGTGCACGGCATAAGCTTTGATTACTGCATCTTCACCAATCTCTATCCCGATCATATAGGCGGCGTGGAGCACAAGGACATGGAAGAATATATGGCTTGCAAAAAGCTGCTGTTCTCCTTCCCCGATATCCGCGGCATCCTGGTCAATGCAGACGCCCCCGAGGCGTCGTATATGAGTGCTGACGCCACCGCTCCCGTAACGTCCTTTGGCATGGGCAAGGGCTGTGATTGGCGCGCTGCCAAGATCCGCCCCGAGGTATGCTACCGCGTGCCCGGCACGTCATTTGCGTGTCACACCCCCAACGGACAAGTCCTGCCCGTTTCCATCCCCTTCCCGGGAGAATACAGCGTTTATAACGCGCTTTGCGCGCTTGCGGTATGCGATAAACTTGGGATTTCCCAGGCGGACAGCATCGCTGCGCTTTCGGTCGTACGCGTCAAGGGTCGCTTTGAGCCGATTTTTTTGACAAGCAGACCTAATACCACCTTTATCATAGATTATGCACACAACGGTGCCTCTTTGCGCGCCGTGCTGGAATCCTTGCGCGCTTATAAACCGGAACGCCTGATTTGCCTGTTCGGCTCGGTAGGCGACCGCACGCAAATGCGCCGCCGGGAGCTTGGTGCGGTGGCAAGCGAGCTCTGTGACCTTTCGATCCTGACCTCGGACAATCCCGGCAATGAGGACCCGAACAAGATCATAGCCGACATCGCAGCGGCATTTACACATGATAGGTACGTTTGCATTCCCGACCGTGCCGAGGCGATTGCCTACGCAGTCAAAATCGCACAAAAAGGAGACGCCATCGTACTTGCCGGTAAGGGGCACGAGAATTATCAGCTGATTTACGGCAAGCACCTGCCCTTCTCCGAGCGAGAGATACTGATGCAAACAGATAAAATGCTATAAAGGAGGACAAGCCCTTATGGAAATTGCAAAAATCGACCCGAATTTCGTCTTACCCGGTGCCGTACAGAAAGATGATATTGTATGGCTTAACGCTGCCTCTGCGCCGTTCGTCATTTACGGTGCCGTGGGAGCGAATCCCTATGCGCGCCTGCCCATGGAGGTTGCCCAAACGGTCAGCGAGGGCGTGCAAGTCCTTTCCACCCACACCGCAGGCATTCGCGCCCGCTTTTGTACCGATTCCCCGTATATTGCCATCCGCGCCGAGTGGAACACGCAGTGCCGCATGCCGCACATGCCGTTTCTCGGGATCAGCGGATTTGATCTTTACCGCGTATCGGGTGCGCACCGTAAGCAAAGCTACGTTGCCTCTCTGATGCCGCCCGTAAGCTGCGAAAACGGTTATGAAGCGATTGTATACGTGGGCGAGGGCATGAAGGAATACGTTTTGAATTTCCCGCTTTACAATGACGTTTCAAGGCTTTTAATCGGTGTGGCAGAGGGTAGCCAATGGCAAGCACCGCAGCCCTACGTCAATGCCCTGCCCGCCATCTTTTACGGCTCGTCGATCACGCAGGGCGGATGCGCATCGCGCCCCGGCACGTGTTATCAGAATTTCCTCTCTCGCGCGTTGGACATGGATTACGTCAACCTCGGCTTTTCCGGCAATTGCCGCGCCGAGGACACCATGATCGACTACCTTGCAAGCCTTGAGATGTCTGCATTCGTGTCGGACTACGATCACAACGCCCCCACAGCCGAGCACCTTGCCGCCACGCACGAAAAGCTTTACCGCGCCATTCGCAAGGCGCACCTGCATATTCCCTACGTCATGCTCTCCAAGCCCGACTATCACGACACGCCCGATGAACGCACACGACGCTCCATCGTCATGCAGACCTATCAAAAGGCAATGTCCGAGGGCGACCCGAACGTGTACTTTGTGGACGGTGCTTCGATCTTCGCGGGCGATGAAAGTGACGGCTGCACCGTGGACGGATGCCACCCCACCGACCTGGGCTTTTACCGCTTTTACCGAGCGTTACTGCCCATTTTTGAGCGCATTTATGCTGCAAAATGAACCCAATACAGACGCAAAAGGACCTCCTGCCGTGCAGGAGGTCCTTTTTTATTGGCTTAAATTATTTTCTGGTGCCTCTCTTGAACATCTTAAGCATATCGTCAAGATCGTCGTCAGCTGCTGCTGCGGGTGCGGGCTGCTGAGTGGGAACCTGCTTTGCAACGGGCTCGCTCTTGGGCTGCAGTGCAACCTTGACAGCAGGAATGGGGTTATCATCCTTCTTGTCAAAGCCGGTAGCGATAATGGTAATTCTCATCTCGTCTTCCAGCTCGGGGTCGAAGCCTACGCCCCAAATCACGCTTGCATCGGGGTGCGCCTCGTTGGCGATCATGGTGGAAGCCAGATCCACGTCCTCAAGTCCTACGTCAGGAGATACCATAATGCTGATCAGAACGCCGCGAGCACCCTTGATGGAGGACTCAAGCAGCGGGCTGGAGATTGCAGCGCGAGCTGCCTGCTCAGCCTTATCCTTACCGGTTGCAGAGCCGAAACCCATGTGTGCATAGCCAGCAATCTTCATAACGGAGGTAACGTCAGCAAAGTCGAGGTTGATGAACAGGGATTCGTTGACCAGATCGGAAACGCTCTTAACGCCACGGTGCAGCACGTTGTCTGCAATCTCAAATGCGTTTGCCAGCGTGATTCTGGTATCGGTTACCTGCTTGAGCTTCTCGTTGGGGATCACGATCAGAGAGTCAACGTACTGGCTCAGCTCGGCAATACCTGCCTCAGCCTGTGCTGCTCTGCGCGTACCCTCAAATGCGAAGGGCTTGGTTACGATACCGATGGTCAGAATATCCATCTCGTGTGCAACGCGTGCCACAACGGGAGCTGCGCCGGTGCCGGTGCCGCCGCCCATGCCGGCAGTGATGAACACCATATCGGTTCCCTGCAGGAACTTCTTAATATCATCCAAGGATTCCTCAGCTGCGCGCTCACCGATCGAAGGATTGGAGCCTGCGCCAAAGCCCTTGGTCAGCTTTTCACCGATCACCAGCTGAGTTGCAGCCTCGGATCTGCGAAGTGCCTGTCTGTCTGTGTTAATAGATACGAATTCCACACCGCGGATGTGGCTGCTGATCATTCTGTTAACAGCGTTGTTTCCGCCGCCGCCAACACCGATTACTTTAATGTTTACGCCACAATCGTAGGTATCGTCATGTTCAAAAGTCATTTTGAATGCCCTCCCGAATTTTATGTCAGAATTTTTATTTTTCATACGCCAAAGCACAACACCTTGTGTCTTACGGGCAAAATTAGCCCAACATATGCCTTACATATATAATATAACAAACTCAAAAATATTTCAAGAGGTTTCGCGAAAATAATTTCAAAAATTTATGGAAAATTCACAATTTCCGCCGTAAAATGTCATATGACATCCGTATGATGGGGTGTGCGCAAATGCAAAAAGGAGAAGCGGGCGGCAAATAACGCCCCTTCTCCCTTTCTTTAGCCTGTCGTATCAACGTCACTCTCTCCCGCAGGGCGCAAAAACGGCTCGTCATTGCCTACAAACACAATGTATTTTCCTTCGGGATCGATATCACTCTCTGCTAAGATCTGCTCGGCAAGTGCCAGCTTTTGCGCAAAATCGCGCTCGTCACGCACGCGCCTGAACTCTATGAGATACTTGTTCTCCAGGGTGATCTTGACGTCAAACCTTTCGCGCAGATCCACTGCCGTCAGCCTCTCTGCCACGCTTGACTGCTCCAGCCACCCAAGAAACTCCGAAATATAAGCAAAGTCCTGCTCGGTCTTGGCGTTTTCCCCCGTCTCGTCCTCACGCGTAAATTGCAGCATACTGTTTCTTCCGGGCTTGGTCTGATCCAGTACGGGAGCAGGCAAGGCAATTTTCGTCAGTCCCTGCGCAGCAAATGCCTCCGCATCTCTTGCAGCGTCCACAACGCGCAAATCGGGTCCTACCGCCAGCCAGCCCGTATGCGATTTGCCGCCAATGAGCGTATCGTAATGAAAATAATACAAAGGCGTCTGCTCCTTGACGCTGACGCGCAGCGTGCTCGGAAAGACATAGCTGACCTCTGCGCTCTCCAAATACAAAAGCTTGTCCAACAGCCGTTGCTCAGCACGACGCGGCAAAATGCGCAGCACAGGCGTCCAGCCTGCAGTGTCCAATGCCTCCAACAGCTGCTGCTCTGTATAATGCGACCCGTTGTCCACGATTTCCACGTCTGTGACAGGAAACAGCGAAATGGTCAAAAGCAACAAAGCAAGCACGCCCAGCACGCAACCAATGATTGCCGTGCGCTTGATCAGGGCTGCTTTCTCCGCGGGGGAATAATTCCTGCGCGGTATGCGCTCAAGCAGCGCGTCACGCAGAGCCTGCAGCTGCTCCTTCATATCTTCCTCCCCTTGGAGGAGAGCAGCTTTTCAACCTCCGCCAACACCAGATCGTTTGCGTCCGCCCGGGCAAAGCCCGCGATCTTAGCGCGCATATCGGCTCTTTTCTTGGCGTCACCAAGCAGCATTTCCACGCGCAGCTGCAAGCCACCGCCCGCAAATTCACTCTCACGGGCATATACGGCAGCACCCGCATCGCCAAGTGCCTTGGCGTTTTTATACTGGTGATCGTTTGCCACGTTGGGGGACGGAATCAGCACCGCCGCCTTGCGCATCAGCGCAAGCTCGGAGAGCGTCATCGCGCCCGCGCGAGAGATGACGAGGTCTGCTGCCGCCATTTGCACCGGCATATCGTATATGTACTCCGAAACGCGCACGTTGGGCAAAGCATCCAGCCCAAGGGCATGGTATTTTTCACTGTATTCTGCGTAATAATCCCTTCCCGTTGCGGTCACAAACAATACGTCGGGATGATTTTTTGCCATACCGGAAATCATTTCAAATACGTAACGGTTAACCATCATCGCACCGCGGCTGCCGCCCACGGCAAGAACGACGTGCTTGAAATTCCCTTCTGCGCCAATGGCTTTCTTTGCCTTGCGCTCGTCATACGCCCGAAAGCCGTGCAGCAAAGGGTTGCCCACTACGCGCGTTTTTGCAGGACACGCAAAGCACTCCGCAGCCTCGGGAAAATTGACCAGAATGCGGTCCACGCGTCCACGCACCTGCATCAATGCCTTACCCGCCAGCGCGTTGGATTCGTGCACCAGCGTAGGAATCCCCATACGTGCGCCTGCTGAAAGCAGCGGCCAGCTGGCATAGCCGCCCGTACCGATAATGATATCGGGCGCAAACTCTTGGATCAGCTTTTTCGCCTGTCCTTGGGATTTGACCATCAGATACGCCGTGCGCACGTTTCCGGGATGGAATATGGGAGAGCGCATGCCGCAGATATCAATGCTGTAAAATTCACTGTAATCGGTGCGCGCCAGAAGCTCCTTTGCTTTATCCGATTTTTCCGTAGAGGCAGCAAATGCGATGTGCGCATCCGGATATTTGGCTTTGATTGTATCGGCAATAGCAATGGCAGGATTGACGTGTCCCGCCGTGCCTCCGCCCGTCATTAATACTCTCATAATACTCTCCTTACTTTTTTTGATAGGAATAACGTGAAATTGACAAAATGATTCCCATCTCAAAGATCTGCAATGCGAGCGCAGTACCGCCCGACGAGAAAAAGGGCAAGGAAATACCCGTATTGGGCATGGAATTGGTTACGACCGCAATATTCAGAATAGTCTGCAGTGCGACCTTGGTGCTCAGACCGTAAACCGTAAGTGCACAGAATTTGTCCGGCGCATTTTCCGCGATCTTGTAACCGCGCCACAACAGCAACACCACAAGACCCATGAGAATGATAACGCCCAGCATACCAAGCTCCTCGCAGAGAATGGTAAAAATAAAGTCGTTCTGCGGCTGCGAAACGTAGCCGTATTTTTGCTGGCTGTTGCCAAGTCCTCTGCCAAAAAAGCCGCCTGAGCCGATGGCGTAAAGTCCTTGCAGGGTCTGCCATGCCTCACCCAAGGGGTCAACCTTGTCAATATTGATCCAGGTATCAATTCTCTGTCTTGCATAATCCGAAAACAGCAGCACGCCGCCAACCACCGTAACGCCCGCAACGCCAATGCCTGCAAACCACTTGAGCTTTGTGCCGCCCAGATACATGACCACGATCCCCAAAACGCCCAGAATGATCAGACCCGACAAGTGCTTTTCCAGCATGACCAGTCCGCAGATGATGCCAATGATCACAACGGGACCCACAACACCGTAGGTGAAATGACCACCGAACTTTTGCACGGTATTGATCTGCTTTTGATATTTGGACATAAACAGCGCAAGGAACATAATCAACGACATTTTGGCAATCTCTGAGGGTTGAATGGTAATAGGTCCAATGGCGATCCAGCGGTTTGCTCCGCCAAACATCGTACCCATGACCAGCACCGCCAAAAGCAGCACGACCGAGCCGCCATACGCGCAAATGGCAAAAAACTTCCAAAACCACGGACGCGCCATGAACACAAACGGTGCCGTTGCCACAACCGCCAATGCAAGATACATCAAATGCTTTTTAATAAAGTAGGTGGAGTCGTCGTGATACTGTGCTGCGTAGATCGAGCTTGCACTGTACGCCATGATCACGCCGTAAAGAATCAGCCCCAGCACGATCAGGAAAAACCATACGTCAATACCGCCGCGCGTCAGGACGCCCTTATCGGGCTCGGGATCGGGATGCAGCTTTTTTTGATAAATGGGATCCTCGGGCTCAAGCAGCGCATCCTGCTTTTGATTCACAAGATCCGTCACCTCCCCGCCCTTAACGCGCAAAGCGCGCTTAAAGCGTTCCCAATAGACCTTATATTTTTTCACGACCTCACCTCCTCTTGAATTTGGTTTTGTTTATCGCTTAAAGCAGAACGATCAATGCCGCAACGGCACACAAAAGAGCCGTGACAAGGCAAAAAACAACCACAATCTTTTTCTCACTCCACTTGCACTTTTCAAAATGATGATGCAAGGGTGCCATTTTAAACAGCCTCTTACCGTGCGTCAGCTTGAAATACACGATCTGCAAAAGGCTTGAAAGCATTTCCGCGACGTATACAAAGCCCGCAACAATGACAGCAACCTCCATATGCGCCATGAATGCGCAGCCCATCAGCACGCCTCCGATAAACAGCGAGCCCGTATCTCCCATGAACACGCGTGCAGGATGGTGATTGAAGAGCAGGAATGCACATACGGCACCAAACAGTGCTGCACTGACCACGCCCATGCTGCCCTGCTCGGTCAGCACAGCCATCACGCAAAGAAACAGCGATACGACTGCGGTAATGCTTGAAGCAAGACCGTCAATGCCATCGGTCAGATTGGTTGCGTTGACAAATCCTGCGATGACGACGATATAGATGGGATAGGCAAGCCAGCCAAGCTGAACGGTCAAGTGCGTAAACGGGATTGCAACGTCGGTGTGCAGATTTCCCGTAATCGCCATCATGGCAACGTAAGCTGCGGCAAACACCAGCTGCAAAAGCAGCTTTTGCCATGCGGTCAAGCCTTGGTTCTGCTTTTTGAGCAGCTTACAATAATCATCGATAAAGCCGATGACTGCGTTCGCTACACCCAGCAGCAGCGCAAGCGCAAGCGGAATCAACGCCTTGGACTGCGCAGCCCCCGCCTTGATCAGAAACAGCACGGAAAACACTGCCAGCACCAGCAAAAACGGTGGAACAAAGCCAATACCGCCCATGGTGGGCACGCCCTGCTTGTTCATGTGCCAAACGGGACCCAGCTCATAAATGCTTTGCCCGATCTTTTTGGCACGCAATACAGGAATCAAAAAATACAGCGCAATCGTGCTGAGCATAAATACCGCAAACGCCGCAATCAACGCCTCGGTAGCGATGGCTTCTTTTGTACCTACGTGCAATCCAAAATATTGTAAAAGCATTTTCCCGTCCTCTTTATTCACTCAATTGTTGTTTTACTGCGTTGTAAACCTCTTCCAAGCGCACACCGCGGCTGGCTTTGATCAACAGCGCGTCGCCTTCACCAAGTAATGCGCAAAGCTTTTTTGCTGCTTGCTCCTTGGCGTCCGCACCCGTATAAGCATAGACCTCACAGCCACTCTCCAAAGCCCCCTGCGCCATGTGTGCGCCAAGCTCTCCTACCGTGACTAAAACGTCTATTACGCCCGCTGCATGCACGCCCGTTGCGCGGTGCAGCTCGTTTGTCTGCGTGCCAAGCTCCAGCATATCGCCAAGCACGGCAATTCTGCGACCCTTGACGGGCATATTGGATAATGCCTGTAATGCCGCGCGAACCGACTCGGGGCTGGCATTGTAGCAATCGCAAAGCAGCGTTACGCCTCCTGCCTTGTCGATCTGCTGACGCATGGGCATGCCACGGTATTCCAAAATACCTGCCCGGATACTCTTTTCGGAAAGCCCAAAGATCTTACCCGTCACCGCAGCATACATAGCAGCCATGACCATATGCCTGCCAAGCGCAGGCACGCACACGTCGGGCCATACGTGCTCACCGTAGCGGATATCAAAAACCGTGCATCCGTCGTCCGTGTATCGGATATGCTCTGCGCGGCAATCCGCTGCAGGGTGATCAATGCCAATATAGATCGTATGTCTGCCATGACTTTTTTGCCCTGCAAGCAGCGGCTCGTCGGCATTGAGCAGCAAATATCCGCCCGTGCGCAAGCCGTCCGCCACCTCAAGCTTGGCTGCGGCAATGTTCTCGCGCGTACCCAGATATTCCAGATGCGAGCTGCCTACGTTGGTGATCATGGCAACCGAGGGACGCGCGGTGCGGCTCATGCGCGAGATCTCGCCACGAGCACTCATGCCCATCTCCAGTACGGCAGCGCGATGATGCGCCCCTGCCGACATCAGCGACATGGGCATGCCGATCTCACTGTTGAAATTTCCTTGCGCCGCATACAGATTCAACTCCTGACGCAGCACCGACGCCACCATTTCCTTGGTTGTGGTCTTACCCACGCTACCGGTTACGGCAATCGTTCTCATCGGGTCTCTGTCCCCGAATTTTTCAATTCTGTAGCTTTTGGCAAGCTGACAAAAGGCAGCAACGCTTTGCTCCACCACAACGGCACCCACGTGCTTGGCGCAAATGTCCTGCGGCACGTATTCGCACAGAATGCATCTGCACCCTGCCTCGATCACCTGCCCGATATAATCGTGTCCGTCCACGCGTTCACCGCGAATGGCAACGAACATGGTATTCTGATCCGCTTCTCTGGAGTCGGTGCAGATATATGAAAACTCCACGCCTGCACATCCCGTAAAATCATACAGCTCCCCACCGCAATACGCAGCTGCCTGCGCCAAGGTCATGGGCTGCATGCCAAGCTTGATCTTCATATTCTATCACTCTCCTTATCCGTTTCATTTTTTATTACGTATGCCAATAATCCTCTATCGCCTCTCGGACGATGGCGCGTTCGTCAAAATCATGCCTGCCGCCCTGATCGATCTCATAAGCCTCATGCCCCTTGCCCGCAAGCAGGATGACGTCGCCTGCCCTTGCGTGCTCAATGACGTGTCTGATCGCGCTGCGTCTGTCGCGCATGACGCGATAATGTGCACGTCTGTCCACACCGCGCACGATATCCGCCAGAATGTGGTCCAACGGCTCTGTGCGGCTGTTATCCGCCGTGATTACAAAATAATCCGCCATGCGTGAGGCAATTGCCCCCATCTGCGCACGTTTTCCCTGATCTCTGTCCCCTCCACAGCCAAACACGAGCACTACGCGCTGCGCGCGCATTTGGACGCGCCTTGCAGCCATCAGCAGGTTTTCCAAAGCATCGGGGGTATGTGCGTAGTCAACGATAACCGAAAACGGCACGTCTGCACCAAGCGCAATGCGCTCCATTCTGCCCGGAACGGGCTGCATAAGTGCCATACCGTCACGAATGCTTTGCGCACGCACACCCAGCATCAGCGCGACAGCCGCCGCCGACAACGTATTACTCACCGAAAACTGTCCTCCCATAGGACATACGATCCGTAAGCAGGCGTTTGCCGAGGTCAGCCTATATCTGATCTGTGCAGCAGAGACCGTGATCTCATCGGCATAAAAATCCGCACCCTTTTTGGTTGACGAGCACGTCAGTGCCGCATCCTTTGCCTGCTCCTGCAGCGAAGCCACGCGCGTGTCATCCGCATTGAGCAGCACGTGCTCACACTGCGCAAGCAGTTTTTTCTTGGCAGCAAAGTATTCCGCCATGCTGCCGTGAAAATCCAGATGATCCCGCGTGAGATTGGTGTATATCCCCCATGCAAACCGCAAAGGGGCACACCGCTCTTGCA